>JBBIPS010000322.1:0-3844 GCA_037442725.1 Burkholderiales bacterium
TGCCTCGTGCGCGCCGAGTGGGTCGACCGGCTGATCGACGCCTGCATCGACGACGCCGTCGGCGGACTGCTCGCGCTGCCGCTGGCCGACACGCTCAAGCAGGAACGCGCCGGCCGCAGCGTGGCCACGCTCGATCGCAGCGGCGTGTGGGCGGCGCAGACGCCGCAGATGTTCCGGCTCGGACTGCTGCGTCGCGCGCTCGCCGCCGCCGGTGCCGGCGTCACCGACGAGGCCGGCGCGGTCGAGGCGCTGGGCCAGGCGCCGCGGCTGGTGCCCGGCGAAGCCGAGAACCTCAAGCTGACCTGGCCGGGCGACTTCGCGCTGGCCGAAACCCTGCTGCGGGCTCGACGACCATGACCGGCACGATGCGCATCGGCGAGGGCTGGGACATCCACGCGCTGGTCACCGGGCGGCCGCTCATCCTGGGCGGTATCACGGTCGCGCACAGCCACGGCCTGGCGGGCCACTCGGACGCCGACGCGCTGCTGCACGCGATCACCGACGCGCTGTTCGGCGCCGCCGGGCTGGGCGACATCGGGCGTCACTTTCCCGACACCGACGCCGCGTACACGGGCGCCGATTCGATCGCACTGCTGGCCGAGGCGGCGCGCCGCGTCCGTGCCGACGCCTGGGTGATCGCCAACATCGATTCGACCATCGTCGCGCAGGCGCCCAGGCTGGCGCCGTACATCGACGCGATGCGCGCGCGCATCGCCGCCGCGCTCGGCATCGACGTCGGGTGCGTCAACGTCAAGGCCAAGACCGCCGAGCGGCTCGGGCCGGTGGGCGAGGGCCGTGCGATCGAGGCGCGCGCGGTGTGCCTGCTGGTGCGCGACTGAAGCGGCGTCGGCCGTGCGGTCGCGCGGCCGCTCAGGGCGCGCGCTTCATGCGCAGGTGCAGCATCAGGCCGCCATCGGGGGCGTTGGTGACCTCGAGCTGGCCGCCCATGCGCTGCATCGCCTTGTCGACGATCGCCAGCCCGAGGCCGGCGCCGGTGGCCGCGGTGCGCGCCGCGTCGCCGCGGAAGAACGGCGTCGTCAGCTGCGACAGCTTGGCCGGCGCCACGCCGGGGCCGCGGTCGCGCACGGTGCAGATGACCCAAGGGCCCGAGCGCACGTAGCTGACGCTGACGCTGGCCACGCCGGTCTCGTTGGTGCGACCGTAGCGGCGCGCGTTCTCGAACAGGTTGGCGAAGACACGGCCGAGTTCGGTCTCGTCGGCCATCACCATCAGGTCGATCGCCACCTTCGAGTTGATCTGGATCTCGCTCGGATCGCGAAACGCCGCCGCCTCCCTGTCGATCAGCTGCGCCAGCGGCACCGGGCGCAGGTGGGTCTCGCCGGGGCGCGCGTAGTCCATGAACTTGTCGATGATGGCGTCGAGCTGGTCGATGTCGGAGGCCATGTTGCGCCGCGCCTCCTCGTCGGCGACGCTCATCTCGGTCTCCAGGCGCAGCCGCGCCAGCGGCGTGCGCAGGTCGTGGCTGATGCCGGCCAGCATGACGGCGCGGTCCTGGTCCACCTTGGCCAGCTCGCGCGCCATGCGGTTGAAGCCCATGTTGACTTCGCGGATCTCGCTGGTCAGCGTGTTCTCGTCCAGCCGCGAGTCGAATTCGCCCTCGCGGATGCGGCTGGCGGCGAACGACAGGTCGCGCAGCGGCCGGTTGATCAGGCGCGCGATCGCGACCGATCCGATCACGGTGGCCACGAGCGCGATGGCGACCCAGACGAACAACGCGCTGCGGGTCAACGGCCGGATGCGCGCGGCCTCGGCCTGCAGCCACCAGGGGTCGGCCTCGATCGTGTAGCCGACCCACAGCCCGGGCACGCCGTTGACGCTGCTGGCGACGATGGTGTCGGGGCCGAGGCGCGAGCGCAGCTCGCCGCCGACCTTGCGCGTGAAGCGGTCCTGCTCGAACGGCTCCCACTTGTCGCCGGGCTCGCGCGGCGTGATGCGGATCGCCTCGCGCGCGTTCATCGCCTTGACCAGCGCGACGCGGTTGATGCGGTCGGCGTAGCGCATGCCCTCGCGCGACAGGTTGACCAGGCTGGCGATCTGCTGCGCGGCCAGCACCACGCGCGGCTCGGACTCGAGCGTGCGCAGCGTCTGCACCCAGGCGAAGATGCCGCCGGCCAGCAGCAGCGCGAGCAGGAAGAAGGTGCGCCAGAACAGGCTCAGCGCCACTTGTTTGGGATGCATCGTGGGCAGGGAAGGGGTGTTCATTCAGGCCTCGCGCGGCCGTCCGCGACCTGATGCGCGGCGCGCCTTGCCGGCACCGGCGCGCAGCGATCAGTGCGTCGGACCATCGGGGACGAAGACGTAGCCCACGCCCCACACGGTCTGGATGTAGCGCGGCTGCGACGGATCGGGCTCGAGCATCTTGCGCAGTCGCGACACCTGCACGTCCAGGCTGCGGTCGAAGGGCTCGAACTCGCGGCCGCGCGCGAGCTGCGCCAGCTTGTCGCGCGACAGCGGCTGGCGCGGGTGGCGCACCAGCGCCTTGAGCATCGAGAACTCGCCGGTCGTCAGCGCGATCTGTTCGCCGTCCTTGGTCAGGCGGCGCAGCGACAGGTCGAACTGGAACGGGCCGAAGCTGACGACCTGCGCGTCCTTGGACGGCGCACCGGGCGCCTCGGGCGCCGGCCGGCGCCGCAGCACGGCGTGGATTCGCGCCAGCAGCTCGCGCGGGTTGAACGGCTTGGGCAGGTAGTCGTCGGCGCCGACTTCGAGGCCGACGATGCGGTCGACGTCCTCGACCTTGGCCGTCAGCATGATGATCGGCGTCATGTCCTTGGCCGAGCGCAGGCGCCGGCACACCGACAGCCCGTCCTCGCCCGGCATCATCAGGTCGAGCACGATCAGGTCGATGGTCTCGCGCGTGAGCAGCCGGTTCAGCGCCTTGGCGTCCTCGGCCAGCAGCACCTCGAAGCCCTCCTGCGTCAGGTAGCGGCGCAGCAGGTCGCGGATGCGGGCGTCGTCGTCGACGATGCGGTCCGGTCGAGCGGTGGCAGGCGCGGTCATGGGGATGGCTCCGAATTTGTAACAGCGGCATTGTGCGGGTCGTCTGCGGCATGACCGCTGCCGTTCTGACGCCCTGTTACAACTCTTGCCGTTGTCGCGATCGATGCCGGGGTCGCGTCAACGCCTTGCTGCGCCGGTGCGCTGTGCCATTGGTGCGGCCGCCGTCTTGCTTCGGCAGCGACGCCGCGTCCCCGCTGCCGCCACCCTTGGAAGGACCCACCATGCGCCGCTCACTTCGCTTGTCCGTACCGCTGCTGTTCGCGCTGGCCGGCGGCCTGGGTCCGCTGGCGGCGCCGGCACAGGTCGTGCCCGCGCCGCAGAACGTGCTGAACCTGGCGGCGCAGGCCAGCGCCGAGGTGACGCAGGACCTGTTGACGATCACGCTCGCGGCGACGCGCGAAGGCGCCGACGCCGCCGGGGTGCAGTCGCAGCTGCGGCAGCTGCTCGATGCCGCGCTGACCGAAGCGCGCAAGGCGGTGCGGCCCGGCCAGGTCGAGGTTCGCACCGGCGCGTTCGCGCTCTTTGCGCGTCAGGCGCCCAAGGGCGGCAGCGCCGGCTGGCAGGGCAGCGCCGAATTGATCGTCGAAGGCCGTGACATGGCCACGATCAGCCAGCTCGGCGCGCGCCTGAGCGGCATGACGGTGGCGCGCGTCGGCTTCGGCCTGTCGCGCGAGGCGCGCGAGAAGGTCGAGGCCGAGCTGGCGGCGCAGGCCATCGGCCGCTTCAAGTCGCGCGCCGAAGACTACGCCCGCCAGTTCGGCTTCGGCGGCTGGGGCATCCGTGAGGTCAGCGTCGGCGGCGCCGACGCTTCGACGCCGCCGAT
>JBBIPS010000323.1:0-3832 GCA_037442725.1 Burkholderiales bacterium
CCCGCCGCGGGTCGTCGCCGAGCTCGAGGGTGCGCTGCGCGCCGGCCTGCCGACCGACGAGCCGCGCGCCGTCGAACTGGCCGACGAGTTGGCGGCGCTGGCAGCGCGGCTGCAGGTCGAGGGCGAGAGCGTCGGGCTGGTCGAGGCGGTGGCCGCGGCCTGCCAGCGCGCGCGCCGGTTGTTCGGCCAGCGCCACCAGTTGGTCGACGAGCTGATGGCGCTGTGCCGCTCGCTCACCGAGGGGCTCGCCGAGTTGGCCGAGGACGACAGCTGGGCCCAGGGCCAGAGCCGCAGCCTGCGTCAGCGGCTCACGGGCAGCGTGGGCGCGCGCGCCGTGCACGCGGCCGGCGAGTTGCTGGCCGAGACGCGCCAGCGTCAGCACGCCTTGCGCGCCGAGCGGGCACGCGCCCGCGATGCGCTCAAGGCGGTGATCCAGCACATGCTCGGCGAGCTCGGCGAACTCGGAGCGCAGACCGGCCGCTTCAATGCCAACGTGGCGCGCTATGCCGACGTGATCGAGTCGGCCGACTCGCTCGACGGCCTGGCCGGCGTGGTGCGCGAGATGGTCGGCGAAACGCGTGCGGTGCACGACCTGGTGGCCGGCGCGCGCGACCGGCTGGCCGCCGAGCACGCGCGTGCCGGCGAGCTCGAAGGCCGGGTGCGCGAACTCGAGGCCGAATTGCGCCGCCTGTCCGACGAGGTCTCGACCGACGCCCTGACGCAGGTCGCCAACCGGCGCGGACTGGCCCAGGTGTTCGAGGCCGAGCGCGCGCGCATCGAGCGCGGCGCGGCGGGCCTGGCGGTGGGCCTGCTCGACATCGACAACTTCAAGAAACTCAACGACAGCCTCGGCCATGCGGCCGGCGACGTTGCGCTCAAGTCACTGGCCGCGCGCGTCAGGGAGTGGTTGCGCCCGGTGGACCACCTCGCGCGCTTCGGTGGCGAGGAGTTCGTCGTCCTGCTGCCGGCCACCCCGCTCGACGAGGCGCAGCAGGTGCTGACCCGGCTGCAACGCCGGCTCAGCGCGAGCCTGTTCATGCACGACGGCAAGGAGGTGTTCGTCACCTTCTCGGCCGGCGTCACGCTGTACCGCCCGGGCGAAGCGCTCGAAGTCGCGCTCGAGCGCGCCGACGAGGGCTTGTACGAGGCCAAGCGCACCGGCAAGAACCGCACCTGCGTCGCCTGACGGCTCGACGCGGCCGATCTTCGGCGAACCCGGCGGCACCGCGCGGTGCGGTCGGGCGCACGGCGCTCACCCCATGCATGAACGCCGTCGTGACGTCGAAACCGGCCCTCTTGCGGTGCGGCTTGCGCTTGGCCAGCGGTCAACTGCCGAGGCTGGATTCAACTGACGATGTAGGCCGCAGCCGCGGTGGCGATCAGCGTGCCTTCGTCGTTGACCAGTTGCATCCGGGTCGAGCCGACGCGCCCGCCGAGTCGGACGACTTCGGCACTGGCGATGAAGTGGTGGCCCATGCCCTGGCGCAGGAAGTCCACGCGCAGATCGATGGTGCCCATCTTCAGGAAACGATGCATCACCTGGTCGGCTCGCTCGCTGGCGTACTTCTCGGCCAGTCCGAGCATCAGCACGCAGCCGCCCATCGCGTCGAGCGCGGCCGAGATCACGCCGCCGTGCAGCCGGCCGTAGTGGAAGTGGCCCACCAGCTCCGGCCGCATCTCGAAGCGCACCTCGAACGCGGGGCGCAAGGTCCGCACCTTCAGTCCCAGCACCTGGTTGAAGCTGATCTTGTGCTCGACCAGGTCGACGAGTTCGGCGTCGAGCAGCGCCTGCTCGGCGGTGGAGCGGCGCGGCAGCGGGGCGGGGGTCATGGTGCCGAGCATAGCGCCGGCGGGCCCGACCTCAAGGCCGACGCGGCACGGCCGAAATCATGCGCTATGGATCGGAGCGAGTCGATCGTGCTGCTGCTGCTGGCCGGCGTGGCCTGGGCCTGTGTCTTTGCCGTCGCGGGCTATGCCGTGTTCGCAGGCGTGCCGGACAACGGCGCGCTGGCGGCGGTATTCGCCGGCTTCGGCTTCGTCGCCGGCCTGGCCTGCGCGGCGCTGCGGCTGGCTTTCGAGTACCCACTGCCCAGCGTGCGGCCCGGCGTCAGCCGCGGCCCGGCGAGCGTTGCCCCGGCGCGCACTGCCGCGGCGGTGACGGACGGCAGTGCCTTCGGTGCCTGATCGAGCGCGCCGCCGCCCGGGGAGAACCATGATGATCCAGGTGAAGATCGCGTCGACACTCGACGAGGTGGGTGTCGGTGACGCGCGCTGGGTGCTGGTCGATCCCAGCGCTGCGACCGCTTCGGCTGACGAGCCGGCCGCGCCCGCGCATGGGACTGCACCGGCGGCGCGGCGCCCGGTCTGGCTGCTGCGCCTGCTCAGCGCCGCGGTCCTGCTGGCGGCGCTGGTCGCGGCCTGGTGGGTGGCCTCGGCGGTGCTCGAGGCACGCCGCGCCACGGCCGCGCACCGCAGCGCGCCGGCAAGCGTGCTGGCCGGCACGACATCGGGTCGCACGCACGCCACCGACGCCGCTGCCGGTGACCGAAAATGACCGCCATGGATGCCGCGCTGGCCTGGCACGCCGACGCCGATCTGATCGGCGTGCTCGTGCGCGCCTTCTTCTTCGACGCCGCCGCGGTGGATGCCTGCGCCGATCGTGCCGCGCGCGACCTTCCGGTGTTTCGACAGGCGCGGCCGGCGCTGTTCGGCGACGCTGCGCGCACCGGCTACGCCGTCGGTGATCTGGTGGCCCGGCCCGACGCGGTGTTCGAGCACGGCGACGGACTGATCTGCCTGCTGCGCCGCAGCGGCGCGCACGACGAACACGACCCGCAGCGCTGGCCACGCCAGCTCGGCGCCGACGCGATGCTGCAGGCCGTCGCCGCGGCGATGGCCGTGGCCGGCCAGACGCAGCGGCCGACCGCGGCGCTGCTGCGTTGTCGCAACGTGCTGTACCAGTTCGATCCCGGGCCACCGGTGCTCGAGTTCCTGGCCACCCACATCGCCGAGGCCCGGCGCCACTGCGGCGCGCCGAGCCAGCTCAGCGCGGCGCAACTCGCCGGCTACTGCGAGCCGCTGCTGCGCGCGCAGACGCTGCGCGCGACCTCAAGCGCAGCGGCCGCCAAGGTGGATCGGTGGGCCGACGCCGCGTCCTGCGCAGCGGGGCGCATCGACGGCGACGCGTCGGTGATCGGCGCCGCACCGCGCTGAGGGCCGACGGTTGCGGCATCGAGTCCGGCGCGCGCGAGCGCCGGTGCACCCACCTGGCGCCCACCGACGTTCAGCGCCCAGCCGTCGACCGCTGCGGCCGCGTCGATCCAGTGCACGCCGCCGGTGAGCAGGCCGCCGCGCGCGGCGCGCTGCACCAGACCGTCGCAATCAGCGGCGCTCAGGCGCAACGCCAGACGCTGCCAGCGGCGCATCACGAGCGCGTCGCCCCAGGCCTGCAGCAGCGCGCGGCGGCTCGACGATGCATCGAACCCCGCTCCGGCGGCCAGCCGGCGCGCCAGCAGCGTGTGCATGAAGACCTGGAACGACTGGCGCAACTCGCCCGCCGGCAGCAGCGCGGCGAGTGCGACGAGCCGGCGCGCGGTGTCGGCCTGGGTGAACTGCAGCGTCAGCATCACCTGCAACGCCTGCACCGGGTTGCGTACGCGCACCCGATTCGGCGGCAGCAGCAGCAGCGGCAGCGAGGCCGCCAGCGCGTGCGGCAGCGGCGTGGCGAACGACATCAACAGCGCCAGGCGCGCCGCTTCAGCGTCGTCCAGGCGATCGTCCGGCGCGTGACCGCCGGCCCCGCGTGCCGGTGCATCGGCCGCGACGCGGCGCG
>JBBIPS010000324.1:0-3808 GCA_037442725.1 Burkholderiales bacterium
GAGCGCGCCGGCCTCGGCCGCTGCGGCCAGGCCCGCGCCGCTGAAGATCGCCTTCGCCTACGTCGGCCCGGTCGGCGACGGCGGCTGGACCTTCGCGCACGACAACGCGCGCAAGGCGCTGGAGCAGGAGTTCGGCGACCGGATCAGCACCAGCTTCGTCGAAAAGGTGCCCGAGGGGGCCGACGCCGAGCGCGTGCTGCGCGACATGGTCGGCCAGGGCACCCGGCTGATCTTCGGCACCACCTTCGGCTACATGGAGCCGATGTTGAAGGTCGCCGCCGACGCCAAGGACGTGAAGTTCGAGCACGCCACCGGCTACAAGACCGCCGACAACATGCGCACCTACGACAGCCGCACCTACGAAGGCGCGTACATGGCCGGCGTGATCGCCGGCGGCATGACCAAGACGAACAAGCTCGGCGTCGTCGGCTCGATCCCGATTCCCGAGGTGATCCGCAACATCAACTCGTTCACCCTCGGCGCGCAGAGCGTGAACCCGAAGATCCGCACCCGGGTGGTCTGGGTCAACGAATGGTTCAACCCGCCCAAGGAGACCGAGGCGGCCACCGCGCTGATCAACGGCGGCGCCGACGTGCTGATGCAGAACACCGATTCGGCCGCGGTGCTCAAGACCGCCGAGGAAAAGGGCAAGCGCGCCTTCGGCTGGGACTCCGACATGACCGCCTACGGCCCGAAGGCGCACCTGGGCTCGGCGGTCATCAACTGGGCGCCGTACTACATCAAGGCCACGCGCGACGCACTCGACGGCACCTGGACCACCGGCAAGGCCTGGTGGGGCGTCAAGGAAGGTGCGATCGACTTCGTCTCGGTCGCCGCGGACGTGCCCGCCGAGCTGAAGGACAAGCTCGACAAGGTCAAGGCCGGCCTCAAGGACGGCAGCGTCGCGATATGGAAGGGCCCGATCAGCGACAACACCGGCAAGGTCGTGCTCGAGAAGGACAAGGTCGCCGACGACGAGTTCCTCGGCGGCATCAAGTTCTTCGTCAAGGGCGTCGAGGGCAAGGTGCCCGGCGCCAAGTAGTTCGTCGACCGCCACGCGATTGCCTGGCGTCGCCGTTCACGGGCTCGAACGGCCTGGCGGTCAATCGACAGGCGGCGGGTCGACTGCCTGCGGCGCGTTGCGGCCGTTCGCTTGCGTCGAAAGTTGCCTCGCTACGACTGGGCGGCGGGTAGCCGCGGGGCACGTCCCGGTGCATCGGCCCGACCGCAGGCCGGTGGCCTCTGCGGCCCATAGCAGGCGGCGCGAAGCGCAGGGCCGGGGCCGGCGCGCCTTGGCGCGCTTCGTTGACTGACTCGCCGCGCTTGTCTGAACGAAGCGAACGAAGTGAGCGCAGTGAGTTCGCGGCGCGGCCCCGGACCGAGCATCGCAGCGAAGTCGGCACGCCGTGCCGACCGCCAGGCGCTGGGCCGCAGAGGCCACCGACCTGCGGCTGGGCTCGACCCGCCTGCGCGAAGGTCGGCTTTCGGGCACAGCACGCGAACGACGGCAACGGGCCGCTTGCCGGCGGTCGTTCCTATGCGATCGACCGCAACTTGGTATCAGGCCGGTGCGGCGGCCATCGTCTCGAGCAGCGCGGGGACCTGGTCGGCGCGCAGCGGGCGCGACAGCAGGTAGCCCTGGCCGACCGCGACGCCGAGCGCCTTGAGGGTGGCCAGTTGCGCCGCCGTCTCGATGCCCTCGGCGATGACCTTCTTGCCCAGCGAGCGGCCGAGCGTGACGACCGCACGCACGATCTCGCCGTTCTGCGGCTGCTCGTCGATGCCGGCGACGAACGAGCGGTCGATCTTCAGGCTGTCGATCGGCAGCGTGCTGAGGTAGGCCAGCGACGAGTAGCCGGTGCCGAAGTCGTCGATGCTGAACTTGACGCGCATCCGGCGCAGCGCATTGAGCGTGTCGAGCGCCACGGCGAGCTCGCCCATCAGCGCGGTTTCGGTGATTTCCAGCGTGAGCTTCGACGGGTCCAGCGCGTGCCGCTGCAGCACGCCCCGCACCAGCGGCACCAGCGCGGCACCGGTCAGGTCGCGGCCCGAGATGTTGACGTGCATCGCCAGGCGCGACGTCGACGGCGCTGCGGCATGCCACCGCGCGAGCTGTGCCGCGGCCTGCTCGACGACCCAGGCAGTGAGCGCCGCGATGTGGCCGCTCTCCTCGGCGAGGTGGATGAAGACCTCCGGGCTGATCGGGCCGCGCTCCGGGTGCGCCCAGCGTGCCAGCGCCTCGAACCCGATCAGCCGGTACGGCTCGAGCGCGAACAGCGGCTGGTAGACGACCGACAACTGGCCTTCGCCGATGGCACGACGCAGGTCGCCCTCGAGCGCGAGCTTGTCGGCGATGCGCTCGTGCATGCTGCTGTCGAACAGCGCGACGCGGTGGTGGCCCTCGGCCTTGGCGCTGTACATCGCCAGGTCGGCGTCGCGCAACACCTCGTCGGCGGTGCGGTAGCCCAGGTCGCTGAAGGTGATGCCGATGCTGGCCTCGGCAACGACCTCGGTGCCGTTGATGGTCATCGGCCTGGCCAGCGTCGCCAACAGCCGCCGCGCCAGCGCCAGCGCGTCGTCCTTCTCGTCGAAGCGCTCCAGCAGCACCGCGAACTCGTCACCGCCCAGGCGCGCCGCCAGGTCGCCGGGGCGCACGCTGTCGGCCAGACGGCGTGCCACCTCCTGCAGCAGCGCATTGCCGGCGATGTGGCCGAGGCTGTCGTTGACGACCTTGAAGCGATCCAGGTCCATGAACATCACGGCAAAGCCTTGTGCGGCGTCGGTGCGGCTGCGCTCGACGGCGGCGGCCAGCCGCTCGTTGAAGCAGTTGCGGTTGGCCAGGTCGGTGAGGCTGTCGTGGTAGGCGCTGTGGTGCAGAGCGCCCTCGGCCAGCCGGCGCGAGGTGATGTCATGCAACTGGTAGATGAGTCCGCTGCGCTCATCGGCCGGGTCGATGAAGCGCCCGCAGTGCAGCGAGACCCAGATGTCGCGCCCGCTGGCGTTGCGGCAACGCAGCTCGATCGAGAATGCGTCGTCGGCGCCGCTCGTGACGGCCTCGATGCGGCGCCGGAACGACGCGGCGTCGCCGGCGTGCAGCAACTCGCCGAAGGGTCGGTTCAGCAGCGCCGTTTCGGCGCGGCCGAGCAGCGCGCACAGCGCCTGGTTCACCTGATGGATGCGGCCGTCGGGCCGCACGATGGCCATGCCGATGGCGGCGTGGGAGAAGGCCGCGGTGAAGCGCAACTGGTTCAACTCGGCCTCGCGTTGCGCCGTGGCGATGCGTGCCTCCTGGGTCTGGTGCTCGGACTCGTGGCGCCGCAGCGAGACCTGCAGCAGCAGCACGACCGCGGCAGCCACGGCAGCGGCGATCACGACCACCGCCGGGCCGAACTGGCGCGCGTTGGCCGCCAGCACGCCGGCCACCGCCGCCGTCAGCAGCGTGAGCGCGCCGAACCAGCTGTACTCCCCGGCCCAGTCGCGCAACGACAGGCGCTTGCCGTTCTTGGCCGCCACGATCGCCAGCAGCGGCAATGTGGTGCCGGCAGCGTAAGGCAATGCCACCGCGCACAGCGCCGCCAGGCTGGCGATCGCGGCCGCGGCGCCCATGCCGGCCAGTGCGGCCTGCGCCGCCTCGAAACCCAACCCGCACAGCAGCATCGCCGCGCAGGCTGCCGCCGGTGTGCCGATGCGGCTGCTCAGCCGCCGGCTGCTGCGCCACGCGCCGACCAGGCCCTCGGCGCCGGCGGCGAGCACCGCGGCCGGTGCGCCGTACAGCGCCAGCAGCGCGAAGATGAAGATGTCGGCGACG
>JBBIPS010000325.1:0-3805 GCA_037442725.1 Burkholderiales bacterium
CTCGGCGCTCGGCGCGTGGCGGCCAGGCCGCGGCCCGCTACATCACGCGGCCGAACCAGGCCACGCTCAGCCCTGCGGCGAGCAGCGCCAGCAGCGCGCCGGCGGCGGCGAAGACGGCGCTGAGTTCGGTCTCGCGCGTCTCGACCACGAGCCGGCTCGACAGGCCCTGGTAGACCTGCTTGAGGTCCTCGGCGCTGCCGGCGTAGAAGTAGCTGGCGTGGGTGAACGCGGCGATCGACTTCAGCGTCTCCTCGTCGAGCCGCACGCGCATGCTCCAGCCCTCGAAGCCGATGATCTCGCCGCCCTTGGTGCCGACGCCGACGGTGAAGATCTTGACGCCGCGCTCGGCGGCCATCTTCGCCGCGTCGAGCGGATCGGGGCCGGTGGTGCGCTGGCCGTCGGTGAGCAGGATCACCGCCGCCGATGCGTACGAGCCGGGCTCGACCGGCTTGAACTCGCGCGCCGGCTTCTGCTCGCCGGGCGCCGGCGGCATCGCGCGCTGGCCGGTGACGTGTGCCAGCTCGATGCCATCGTCGGGGAAGAGTGTGGCCAGCGACAGCACGATGCCCGAGCCGATCGCGGTGCCGCGCTGGAGCTGGAAGCGGTCGATCGCCGCCACCACATCGTCGCGGCTGAGCGTGGGCGCCTGCACCACCGCGGCGGTGCCGGCGAACGAGACGACGCCGATGCGCACGCTGCGCGGCAACGCGGCGACGAAGGCCTTGGCCGCCTGCTGCGCGGCGACGAGCCGGTTCGGCGCGACGTCGGTGGCACGCATGCTGCCCGAGACATCCATCGCCAGGATGATGGTGCGCTGCGCCGAAGGCAGCTTCACCTTCGCCATCGGCCGTGCGCTGGCCAGGATCAGCACGGCCAACGCGGCGAGCAGCAGCGCCGGCGGCACGTGGCGGCGCCAGCCCGGTCCCTTGCCGAGCGCCTGCCTGACGAGCGCGAGGCTGGCCAGCCGCACGGGGTTCCTGCGACGCCGATGCAGCAGCCACAGGTACAGCGCCACCAGCGCCGGCAACAGCAGCAGCGTCCACAGCACTTCGGGCCACTGCAAGCTCATGCTTCGAATCCGATGCCTGTCACGTTCTCAAGCGGCGGCCAGCGCCTGATGCAACGCCGCCGGCGCCTGCCGGCCCGCGGGCAGACGCAGCCGCTGGCGCCGCAGCGCCACCAGCCGCAGCAGCGCGCCGAGCAGGTCGTCATCGGTGGCGAGCTCGAGCGTGTCGACGCCGCTGGCGGTCAGCGCGCCGCGCAATGCGCTCTCCTGCGCGGCGGCCAGGTCCTCGAAGCGTCGGCGAAACGCCGCGTCGCCGCTGTCGACGACCAACTGCTCGCCGCTCTCGGCGTCCTCCAGCGTGAGCAGCCCGGCGTCGGGCAGTGCCATCTCGAGCGCGTCGTACAGGCGCACCGCCAGCACCTCGTGGCGCCGCGCCAGACGCCCGAGCGGCGCCTGCCAGCCCGGTGCGCTGATGAAGTCGGAGACGACGAAGAGCATCGAGCGCCGCCGGATCATCGGCTCGGCGCTGCACAGCAGCTCGGCCAGCACCGTCCGGCCGCCGGCGGCGGCGGCCTGCGCCGGCCGGCAGCGCATGCGCTCGAGCAGCGTCAGCACGTGGTTGCGGCCGACGCCGGGCGGCAGCGTGCCGTCGAGTCGTTGGCCGTAGAACAGCGCGCCGACGCGGTTGCCGTGGCGCGTCAGCAGCCGTGCCAGCAGCGCGACGAAACCCTCCGACAGCGCGCGCTTGGTGCGTGCCCCGGAGCCGAAGTCGACGCTGCCCGACAGGTCGAGCAGGAACCAGGCGGTGATTTCGCGGTCCTCGGTGTACTGGCGCACGTGCGGCACCTGCAGCCGCGCGCTGACGTTCCAGTCGATGTGGCGCACGTCATCGCCATGCTGGTACTCGCGCAGGTCGGCCAGGTCCAGGCCGCCGCCGCGCCACAGCGTGCGGTAGTCGCCCTGGAGCAGGCCGTCCAGGCGGCGCAGCACGGTCCACTCGAGGCGGCGCAGCAGGTGTTCGGAGGTCTCGGCGTCCATCGGGATCGCAGCGTGGGTCGTTCAGGCGCGGGGATGTTCCAGCGGCTTGTCGGGCAGCGGCACGCCGGCCATCACGCGCGTGATCAGCGCGTCGGCCGAGTGGCCCTCGGCCAGCGCTTCGTAGGACAGCACCAGCCGGTGGCGCAGCGTGTCGGCGGCCAGGTCGGCGAGGTCCTCGGGCAGCGCGTAGCCGCGGCCGCGCAGGAAGGCCAGCGCGCGCGCGGCCTCGACCAGCGCGATGCTGGCGCGCGGGCTGGCGCCGAAACTGAGGTACTTGCCCAGTTCGGGCAGGCCGTGCTGGTCGGGACGGCGCGTCGCGCCGACGAGCTTCACGGCGTACTGGATCAGGCTCGGGTCGACGTAGACCTTGCGGCACGCCTGCTGCAGCTCGGCGAGCTGGCTCGTGCCGGCCACCGGCGTCACGTCGGCCGGCTCGCCGATCGCGCGCTCGACGATGACGAACTCCTCGGCGTCGCTGGGGTAGTCGACCAGCACCTTCATCATGAAGCGGTCGACCTGCGCCTCGGGCAGCGGGTAGGTGCCCTCGGTCTCGATCGGGTTCTGCGTGGCCATCACGACGAAGGGCGAGGGCACGCGATGCGACTCGCCGGCGATCGTCACCTGCCGCTCCTGCATCACCTCGAGCAGCGCGCTCTGCACCTTGGCCGGCGCGCGGTTGATCTCGTCGGCCAGCAGCAGGTTGGCGAACACCGGCCCGAGCGCGGTGCCGAACTCGCCCGTCTTCTGGTTGTAGATGCGCGTGCCGACCAGGTCGGCCGGCACCAGGTCGGGGGTGAACTGAATGCGCCGGTAGCTGCCGCGCAAGGTGGCCGCCAGCGTGCGCAGCGTCAGCGTCTTGGCCAGCCCCGGCACGCCCTCGACCAGCAGGTGGCCCTGCGCCAGCAGCGCGACCATCACGCGCTCGAGAAAGCGGTCCTGCCCGACGACGACGCGCTTGACCTCGTAGAGGATGCGCTGCATCAGCGTGGCGGTGTCGGGGGCGATGTCGGATGACGTTTCCATGATGCGGGCGGGGGCGGGACGGGGTGTGGAGGTGGAGCGGGCCGGTACGCCCGGCGCTGCACGGCGGCGCGTCTGGGCGGCGAGCGTCGGCGGGGGTGCGCTGCAGCGCGGGCGGCCTCTCGGTGGCTCAGAACGGCGGCATGCCCACCGCCGCGGCGGCGTTCTCGATCGGCACCGCGAAGGCGATGCCGATGAAGGTGCGCTGTTCGCCGGGATTCATGATCGCCGCGACGATGCCGACCACCTGGCCGTCCATCGTGACGAGCGGGCCGCCCGAGTTGCCGGGGTTGGCCGCGGCGTCGAACTGGATCAGGTTGCTGAGCAGGCGCTGGCCCTCGGGCGAGCGGAACTCGCGCCCGAGTCCCGAGACGACGCCTTGCGAGACCGACGGCCCGATGCCGAACGGGAAGCCCACCGCCACCACCTCGTCGCCCGGCGCCAGGTCGGCGGTCGAGCGCAGCGTGGCCGCCTGCAGGTCGTCGGGCAGCGTCAGCGCCTGCAGCACGGCCAGGTCGTTCTCGGGCTGCACGCTGACCAGCCGCGCCTCGGACTCGGCGCCGTCGCTGAAGGTCAGCGTGATCCGGCTCGCGCCCGTCACGACGTGCAGGCTGGTCAGGATCAGTCCGCTGTCGACGATGACAACGCCGCTGCCGACGCTGCGGCCCGCGTCGTCGGGGTCGGGGTCGCGCCCCGGACCGCGGCCTGCGGCGTCGCCCTGGCCGTGCGCGTTCCGGCCCG
>JBBIPS010000326.1:0-3805 GCA_037442725.1 Burkholderiales bacterium
CGCTGTCGGCAGCGCAACGGGCGCTCGAGCGGGCACAAGGCGCGGAACCGCAATGGATCGCGGCAGCACGCGAAACGCTGCGCGAGCTGCGGCAGGCCGCGCCCGGCGCGCGCAGATGACGCCCGGCGGCGCGCGACCGACAGGTCGCTCGCTTCACCGGCACCGGCGGCGCGGCGCCGGCTTCATCCCGCAGCGAACACCGCATCGAGTTCGGCGACCCAGCGCAGCTTCTCGGCCGCCGATGCGAAGCTGGCCTCGAGCCCATTGCGCAGCAGCGTGTAGGCGTGGCCCACGCCGAGTTGCGGCAGCGCGTCGAAGGTGGCGTCGAAGTTCGCGCCGACGTAACCACCGAAGTACGCAGGGTCGTCGCTGTTGATCGTCACGCACAGGCCGGCGGCGAGCAGCGCCGGCAGGTTGTGCCGGGCCAGCGTGTCGAACACGCGCAGCCTGACGTTGGACAACGGGCAGACGGTGAGCGGCACGCGCCCAGCGGCCAGGCGCTGCACCAGCGCCGGGTCTTCGAGGCAGCGCACGCCGTGGTCGATGCGCTCGACCTGCAACACATCGAGTGCACTGGCGATGTAGGCCGGCGGACCCTCCTCGCCGGCGTGCGCCACGCGATGCAGGCCGAGCGCGCGGGCGCGCTCGAAGACGCGCGCGAACTTCGCGGGCGGGTGGCCGCGTTCGCTCGAGTCGAGGCCGACGCCGATGAGGCGGTCGCGATATGGCAGCGCAGCCTCGAGCGTGGCCAGCGCGTCGTCCTCGCCGAGGTGGCGCAGGAAGCACAGGATCAGCGCGGCACTCACGCCCAGCTCGGCGCGCGCGCGCTCGCAAGCGCGGTGCAGGCCGCCGATCACCGCGCCGATGGCCACGCCGCGCGCGGTGTGCGTCTGCGGGTCGAAGAACAGCTCGGCGCGCACGACGTGGTCGGCGGCGGCGCGCTCCAAATAAGCCCAGGCCAGGTCGAAGAAGTCCTGCTCGCGCCGCAGCACGCCGGCGCCGGCGTAGTAGACGTCGAGGAAGCTCTGCAGATCGGTGAAGGCATACGCCGCGCGCAGCGCGTGGACGTCGGCGTAGGCCAGCGCCACGCCGTTGCGCCGCGCCAGCCTGAAGATCATCTCGGGCTCGAGCGCGCCCTCGACGTGGATGTGCAGCTCGGCCTTGGGTGCCGCGCGCAGCAGCGCGCGTCGTCGTGCGCGGGCCATCTCGGGCAGGTCGGGGGTCATCGCGGGGCGGCGGCAGGCGGGCGGTCGCGACATGGTTGCGGTGCCTGCGGCCGGCCGGCTGGCGCCGATTCTGCCAACTATTGCCGCTCTTCACCCCGAACAAGCGCGCGCCGGGCTCAAGAACACCCCCGTTGCTCCGATGCCCATGCAGGGCAAGCCCGATCCGACAACCGCCGTGTCGGGGTGCGCCCGCATGACAACTCGAGGAAGCCCGTGATGCCCAAGCACCGCTCGACCTTCAGGCGCCTGCTGCTCGCCACCGCCTGCGCGACCGGCTTGGCCCTGGCCGGGCCCGCGCTGGCGCAGACGGCGCACCCCAGGGTCGCGCCCGATCTGGCCGCGCTGATCGGCGCCACCAGCACGACCGGACTGACCTGGGCCAGGAGCGTGAACGGGCAGATCTACGCCAAGGTGTTGATCGTCGCGACCGGCACCGATGCCACGCTCGGCGCGCTGCGCCAGGCCATCCTGGCCCAGGGTGGATCGGTCTACTACGTCAGCCTGTCGGTGCGGGCACTCGCGGCGCTGGTTCCGGTGGCCGGGCTGGACGCGCTGGCGGCACGCAACGACGTGCTGGCCATCAGCCCCAATCGCGCGACGATGCGTTCAGGCAGCCTGGTGCAGAACGCCACCGGCAGCTCGGCCGTAACTGCGCTCAACGGGCTGGGACCGGTCGACGGCCGCGGCGTCGGCATCGCGATCCTCGACTCGGGCATCGACTGGGACCACCGCAACCTGAGGGACTCCGGCCGCAAGTCGCGCGTCGCGCAGGCGATCGACATCGTCGCGATGAGCCGGCGCATCAACGGCAGCGGCTGGAAGCTCGGCGTCGACAACAGCGAGGGCGCCGCCAGGGAGGTCCGCGTGCAGGACGAGGTGGTCTGCAGCGTCGCGCCCTCGTCCAGGCTGCCCGACCCATACGGCCACGGCACGCATGTGGCCACGATCGCCGCCGGAACGGGCGCCTACCAGGTGCCGGATTCGTCGGGTGTGGCCCCCGGCGCGACGCTCTACGACGTGCGCGTGCTCGACGAGCGAGGCATCGGCGACATGACCGACCTGCTCGCCGGCATCGACTGGGTCGTGCAGCGCGCGCGCGCCTGCAACATCCGGGTCATGAACCTGAGCCTGGCCGCGGCGTCGACCGACTCGTTCCTGGTCGACCCGCTGGCGCGCGCGGCTCGCAGCGCGGTGGCCTCCGGCATCGTCGTCGTCGCCGCCGCCGGCAACGCCGGCAAGGACGCCGCCGGCGCCGCGGTCTACGGTGCCGTCGGCTCGCCGGGCCACGAGCCGTCGGTGATCACCGTCGGGGCCGACAACCCGCTGGCCACCGCGGTGCGCAGCGACGACGTGATGACGTCGTTCAGCTCGCGTGGCCCGACGCGCGGCAGCGTGCTGCTGCCCAGCGGCAGCCGCTGGACCGACAACGTACTGAAGCCCGACCTGGTCGCACCGGGCAACCGCCTGCTCGGCGCCGTGGCCGATCAGCAGAATCAGCCGGCACCGAAGGGCAACCTGCTCGCCACGCTCTACCCGGCGCTGATGCAGGGCGCGGTCGACCTCGGAGCGACGCAGAGGCTGAACCAGGAACTGATGCAGCTCAGCGGCACCTCGGTGGCGGCGCCCGCGGTGGCCGGTGCGGTGGCGCTGATGCTGCAGGCCAACCCGGGGCTGACGCCGCCGCTGGTCAAGGCCATCCTGCAGTACACCGCGCAGCCGCTGCCGCTGGCCAACCTGCTGCAGCAGGGTGCCGGGCAGTTGAACGTCGAGGGCGCGGTGCGGCTGGCGCAGGCGCTGCGCACCGACATCGGCCCGGCGATCGCCGCCGGCACGTTGCAGGCCGGCGCCAACCTGCTGGCCCCCGGCCGGGCCATGCCGACGCCAAGTTCGACGCTCAACGGGCAGGCCTTCAACTGGGGCCGCATCGCCTACGCCGGCGGCGGCCACCTCGTCAGCGGCAACGCACTGTTCACGACCTTCCAGCCGATCTACGACCCGGGCCTGACGTGGGTACGCCAGGTGGCGCTGCGCAACTCGGTGCAATACCGGCCGGCCACCCGCAAGATCGCTGCCAACACGGTGCCACAGGCCGTCGTCGAGACCAACGCCACGACGCAGGCCCTGCTCACGCCACAGGTCGTGCTGCTCGACACCGTGGCAGGTCAGAACTCGGCGCTGCTGGCCAGCGGCGCGTTCAGCCCGACGGCCACGCTGGCCGGCATGGCGGCGAGCGGCGCCGCGCCGGTGCTCGCCGGCGGCTTCATCCTCAGCGAAGGCTTCATCCTCGCCGAGGGACTGACGCTGGCACAGCAACGCCTGGTGGGCAGCGGCTTCATCCTCAGCGAGGGCTTCATCCTGAGCGAAGGCTTCATCCTCAGCGAGGGCCTGACGCTGGGCACCGGCTTCATCCTGTCCGAGGGCTTCATCCTGTCCGAGGGCTTCATCCTCAGCGAAGGCTTCATCCTGAGCGAGTCGCTGGCCGACCCGGCGAGCCTGATCGACGGCAACCAGCAGGGTGACAACCAGTCCGGCGCGCAAATTCAGTCACAGCACTGACGCGTGAAGTCGGCGGGCGGGTG
>JBBIPS010000327.1:0-3792 GCA_037442725.1 Burkholderiales bacterium
GCAGTTCGTGCTCGGCGACGTGCTGCGCCTGCACCGCGACCTCCAGGTCCTTCTGCGCCGCCTGCTCGGACAGGCGCTGGTTGTCGAGCTGGATCGGCGCGACGAATCCCTGCTGTGCCAGCTGTTCGCTGCGTCGCAACTCGCCGCGCGCCAGCGCCAGCGCGACGCGGGCGCGCCCGCTGCCGGCGATGGCGCGCTGCACACCGGCTTGCGCGGCCTCGACGCGTGCCACCTGCTCGCCCAGGCTGCGCTCGTCGAGCATCGGCGCGAGCGCCGGCGCCAGCCGCGCCAGCACCGCGCCGGCCTCGACCGCATCGCCTTCGCGCAGCGTGATGCGCGAGAGCCGCCCGGCCAGCGGTGCCGAGACGACATAGCGGTCGCGCAACCGGGTGCGCGCGTCCTCGTCGACGGTGGTCTCGAAGCGGCCGACCGCGGCGCGCGCCAGCTCCACCTCGACCGGCCGCGGCGCAAACGCCCAACCCAGCAGCGCCAGCACCACCGCCGCGGTGCCGGCCGTGATCAGGATGGTCTTCTTCTGCATGTCGATGTCCGCGTCGTCATTCGCGGGTCTTGAGCGCCGACACCATGTCGAGCCGGTCGACGCGCCTCCGCACGACGGCGGCGCTGGCCAGCCCGGCGGCGAGCACCGCCAGCGCCGCGAAGGCGTGGGTGCGCGGCCGGATCACGACCGGGAATAAGAACTGGTCCGACTTCAGCAACCCCGTGATCAGGTGCACCAGCCCCTGGCCGAGCAGCATGCCCAGCGGCAGCGCGACGACGATGCACAGCGCCATCTCGCCGAGCAGCAGCGCCGACACCTCGGCGCGGCTGAAGCCCAGCACGCGCAGGCTGGCCAGCTCCCAGGCGCGCTCGGCCAGCTCGATGCGCGCGTTGTTGTAGACCACGCCGACGGCGATCACGCAGGCAAAGGCGGTCAGCACCGTGCTCATGATGCGGATGTTGCGCGCGCTGATGTCCTGCATGTTGCGTAGCATCGTCGCCTTGCTGAAGGCGCCGGCCACCTTGGGCAGTGCCTGCGTGGCGGCCAGCAGGCGCGCCTCGGCGCCGCGCTCGACCGCCACCAGGTAGCCGGTGGCGATGTCGCCCTCGCCGAGCGCGCGGTTCAGTGCGCGCCGCTCCATGTAGGCGTTCAGCCCCATCATCTCGCGCACCGTGGCCTCGACCGTCAACTCGATGCGGCGCGGCCGGCCCTCGAGCACTTCGGCCAGCACCCGGTCGCCGACGCGCAGACCCAGCTTGTCGGCCAGGCGGTCGGTCAGCAGCACGCCGTCGGCGGTCATCGGCGTCGCGCGGCCATCGACGTCGATGACGCGGAACAGCCCGGAGCGCGCCGGATAGCCGCGAAGCTGGCTGCGCTCGCGGCGATGGCCGTTGACCAGCGTCACCGGCGCGAAGCGCGTCGACTCGACCGCGATCACCCCAGGCAGCCGCGCCAGCTCGTGGCGCGCGGCGTCGACGATCGGCTCGGCCATCCACACCGCGACGTCGTTGCGCATGGCCAGGTTGAAGCTGCTGTCGACGATGAACTCGATCGCGTCGCGGAAGAAGTTGCCCATCACGACGATCGCCACCGCGGCGGCGACGCCGATGATCGACAGCCCGCTGCGCAGCGGCCGGCGTTCCATGTTGCGCAGGATCATGCGCGTGGCCGGGGCGATGCGCGTGAGCCCCATGCGCTCGAGCAGCGTTCGGCGGTAGCGCCCCGGCGCCGGCGGGCGCATCGCCTCGGCCGGACTCAGCCGCAGCGCCGCCAGGATCGCCCCCAGCGTGCCTGCCACCGCGGCCGCCACGGCGATGCCGGCGCTGGCGGCCAGCAGCCAGGGGGCGATGAAGTGCTCGAAGCGCGGGAAGCGGAAGAACTCGGCGTACAGCCCGGTCAGCAGCGCGCCCAGCACGTCCCCCAGCCACAGCCCCAGCGCCAGGCCGACCACCACGATGCCGAGTACCAGCTCGAGGTAATGCGCGGCGATGGCAGGGCTCGCGTAGCCCAGCGCCTCGAGTGCGGCGATCTGCTCGCGCTGCGTCGCCACCAGGCGCGACACCACGACGTCGAGCAGGAATGCCGCGACGCCGAGGAAGATGGCCGGCAGCACGCTGCCGATCACACGCTGCTCCTTGATCTCGTTGTCGAGCATCGCGTGCGAGGTCTGGTCGGCGCGCTGCACCACCTCGCGCGCGCCGTAGCGCTCGAGCCGCTGCGCAAGCTGCGCGGCCACCGCGCTGGCGGCGGCGCCCGGCGCCAGCCGCACCGCCAGCCGGTTGAAGGCGCTGCCCATGTCGTAGGCCGCCGAGAGCACCTCGCGGTCGACCCAGAACACGCCGAAGCCGCGCTGGTCCGGCGTGCCCCACAGGCCGGCGAAGATGAACTCGGGCGACAGCGCGATGCCGACGATCTGCAGCGTGCGCAAGCGGCCATTGACCAGCGCCGTGACGCGCGCGCCGGGCGCGAGCCCGTGCGCGCTGGCGAAGGCCTCGGACACCAGCGCCTCGATCGCTCCGTCGGCGGCGAGCCCGCCCGGGCGGGCGCCGGCGGCGAGCGTGCGGCCGCTGCGCAGCACCACCCGATTCAGGCGCTGGCCGTGCAGGCGGTCGACGCCGATCAGCTGGCCGATGATCGGGTCCGCCAGCCCCGGAATCCGGACGCGGACGAACTGCTCGGTGCTCGGTTGCAACTCGGCCACGCCGGGCACGCGTCGCAGGCTGTCGAGCAGCGCGTCGGGTGCGCGCTTGACGCTGGCGAACAGGTCGGCGAAGCGCGCCTCGGCATAGAAGCGATCGCGCGCGACGGCCAGCGAGTCCACCGCCGACAGCGTCGTGATGAAGCCGCCGATGCCGCAGGCCACCACGAGCGCGATCGTCAGCGCCTCGCTCCACATTCGGCGCAGGTCGCGCAGCAGCTTGCGGTCGAGCGCTCTCACGGATGGCCTTCACCACGACAGCTCGGACGGGGCGAGCTTGTGCGCGTTGCGCTCGACGCGCTGGATGCGGCCGTCGCCCAGGTGCACGACGCGGTCGGCCATGCCGGCGATCGCCGCGTTGTGCGTGATCACCACCGCCGTCGTGCCGAGCTCGCGGTTGACGCGCGCGATCAC
Source organism: Burkholderiales bacterium (assembly GCA_037442725.1). Taxonomy (GTDB): domain Bacteria; phylum Pseudomonadota; class Gammaproteobacteria; order Burkholderiales; family Burkholderiaceae_C; genus Pseudaquabacterium. The sequence goes on from JBBIPS010000327.1 coordinate 3,114, forward strand.
CTCGAGCACCAGCTTGCCGGTGGCGTAGTCGAGCGCGCCGGTGGGCTCGTCGCACAGCAGCACTTCGGGGCGCTTGACGATCGCGCGTGCGATCGCCACGCGCTGCTGCTCGCCGCCCGAGAGCTGCGACGGGAAGTGGTCGCGCCGCGGCCCGAGCGCCACCAGCGCCAGCGCCTCGTCGACCGGCATCGCGTGCGGGCAGATGTCGGTGACCAGCGCGACGTTCTCCTGCGCGGTCAGGCTCGGGATCAGGTTGTAGAACTGGAACACGAAGCCCACGTGCTCGCGCCGGTAGCGCGTCAGCGCCGCTTCGTCGGCGGCCCTCAGATCGTGGTCGCGGTAGTGCACGCTGCCGCTGCTGGCGGTCTCGAGCCCGCCCAGGATGTTGAGCAGCGTCGACTTGCCGCTGCCCGAGGGTCCGAGCAGGACCAGGAACTCGCCGGCCGCGATGTCGAGGTCGATGCCGCGCAACGCGGCAACCTCGACCTCGCCGGTGTGGTAGGTCTTGGTCAGGCCGCGGGCGCTGAACACGACCGGACGCGCGACATCGACCGACATGGCGGCATCGTGCGGCGCGGCCGGTCGTGCCGCGTTGAGGGTGCGCAACGGCGTGGACGGGCATCGACCGTCTTCGGATCGGCCAGCGCGCGCTGCCCGGCGCGCCGGGGTGGCGTGCTCG
>JBBIPS010000328.1:0-3788 GCA_037442725.1 Burkholderiales bacterium
GTGCAGCAGCACGATCCGGCACCAGTCGCGCGGCGCGCTCAAGCGCGCTGCCAGCGCGTCGAACGGCTCGCTCAGCAGCGCGTTGACCTCGCCGCGCACCAGGTTGCCGTCCTCGGTCGAGGCCACCACGGCCGGTACGCCGAGCGGGCTGGCCTCGATCTGCGCGCGCATCGAGGCGTAGTGGGTCGCCAGCGCCGCAGCGCTGTTGTCCTGCGCGGCGGCGGACGCAGCGAGCTGCGCCGCGCCCAGCAGCACCAACCAGACCGACAACGCGAGCCGAAACAGGCGCACGGTTGGCCGCCACGACAGGGGCGGGCGGGGCGCACCGCGAGGGCAACGGGTTGTCGGCATGGCGAGGTGGGTTGACGCTGGTGGCGATCGGGATCATAGACAGCGGGCCGGATCGAAGTCGCACCGGGACCGGCCGCGGCGCAGCGCCGGGTCCGGATCACCTCGGCGCGTGCCTCGGCCGGTGCGAATCCGCGCCAGACTGTCGCATTAGAATGAATTGGTCATGCACGCAACGGCAAGGGTCAGTGAAGGGTCATCGAAGGGTCGCGCCCCGGCACCGAACTTCGCCGCGGCATCGCTGACCGGGACCGGGATCGAAGTGCCACCTGCACGCGCTGCGCTGTCGCGGCAGCATCGGCCGAGCGGGGTGCCGAGGCGTCCGATTTCAGCCGTCCTGCCATGATCGAGGCCGACCGGATTCCGCTGCTGCTGGCTTACGCCGCGATCATCTGCACGCTGCTGTCGGGTGTGGTCTCGCAGTTCGCGGTGCGCCGGCACCCTGACTTCCTGCACTTCGGCTCGTTCCTCTTTCTGTTCCTGTCCGGCGCAGCGACCATCGCCGCCGGGGTCTGGGTCCTGCTCGGCGGGCTGAATCTCACCGACCGCTTCGCGCTCGGCCTGCCCTGGCTCGACTGGCACCTGCGCATCGATCCGCTGTCGGGCTTCTTCCTTGCGCTGCTCGGCACGCTGGTGCTCGCGGTCTCGCTCTACGGGCCGAGCTACTCGCGCGAGTTCGCGCGTGGCGAAGGGGCCCAGCCGCTGCCGCCGCTGGGTGTGTTCAGTGCCCTCTTCATCCTCGGCATGCAGATGCTCGTGCTCGCCGACGATGCGCTGGTGTTCATGATCTTCTGGGAATTGATGTCGCTGTCCGGCTACTTCCTGGTTGCCTACCAGCACCAGCACGCGGCCAACCGGCATGCCGCATTCATCTACCTGATGCTGGCCCACGGCGGCGCGCTGGTCATCCTGCTCGGCTTCGGCGTGCTGGCGGCGTTCGGCGGGGGCCTGACGTTCGACCAGATGCGTGCCGCCAAGCTCTCGCCACTGTGGGCGACGATTGCCTTCGGCTGTGCCTTCGTCGGTTTCGGCACCAAGTCGGGCATGGTGCCGCTGCACGTCTGGCTGCCCGACGCGCACCCGGTCGCGCCGTCGCACATCTCGGCGCTGATGAGCGGGGCGATGATCAAGATGGGCATCTACGGCATCGTGCGCGTGATCTACGACCTGATCGGCGACGTGCGATGGGAGTGGGGCATCGTCGTGCTCATGATCGGCACCGCGTCGGCCTTGCTCGGCGTGCTGTACGCGTTGATGCAGCATGACCTGAAGCGGCTGCTGGCCTACCACTCGATCGAGAACATCGGCATCATCCTGATGGGGCTCGGGCTGTCGATGATCTTCCTCGGCAGCGGCCACAAGCTGCTCGGCACCCTCGGCCTGGTGGCGGCGCTGTACCACACGATCAACCATGCCTTGTTCAAGGCCCTGCTGTTCCTCGGTGCGGGCTCGGTGCTGTACCGCACGCACGAGCACGACCTCGACCACATGGGCGGGCTCATCCGCCGCATGCCGGTCACGGCGCTGTTCTTCCTGACCGGCTGCGTGGCGATCTCGGCGTTGCCGCCGTTCAACGGCTTCGTCTCCGAGTGGCTGACCTTCCAGACCGCGCTGCAGGCGCCAGCGCTCGAGAACGGCCTGCTGCGCGCGATGATCCCGATCGCGGCAGCGATGCTGGCCCTGACCGGGGCGCTGGCCGCGGCCTGCTTCGTCAAGGCCTTCGGCATCGGCTTCCTCGGCCAGCCGCGCTCGCGCCGCGTCGCCCGCGCCCGCGAGGTGCCCGCCGGCATGCTGGGCGGAATGGGAATGCTGGCCACGCTGTGCCTGCTGCTGGGCGTGTTCCCGACCACCGTGATCGAGGCGATGGCGCCGATCACCCAGATGCTGGTCCATGACGCGTTGCCGTCGGCCACCGCCCAGGGCTGGATGTGGTTGACGCCGATCTCGCCCCAGGTGGCGTCGTACTCGGCGCCGTTCGTGCTGGTGGCGATCGTTGCGGTCTTCCTGGTCGGCTTCCTGCTGCTCAAGCGGCACGCCGTTCCGGCGCGCCTGGCGTACGCCTGGGATTGCGGCTTCGGCAACCTGACGCAGCGCATGCAATACACCTCGACGGCGTTCAGCCAGCCGATCCGCCGCGTCTTCGGCGGCGTCTGGAAGATCGACGAGCAGATCGACACCTTGGCCAGCGCCGGGCCGATCCCGCGCGTGACCAGCGTGCACTACAGCATGCACGCCCACGACTGGTCGTGGCTGAAGTTCTACCTGCCGATCGGGCGCCTGGTGATCGCCGCGGCGAACCGCATCGTCTTCATCCAGACCGGCAACATCCATACCTACCTGAAGTTCTCGTTCGCCACTCTGGTCGTCTTCCTATGGATCGTCAGTTGACGGCCTGGGCGCTTGCCGCTGCGCAGGCGCTGCTGTTCATCGCGGCCGCTCCGCTGCTGGCCGGCTGGCTGCAGCGCGTCAAGTGCCATTCACAGAACCGTGCCGCACCGACGGTGTGGCAGCCTTACCGCAACCTGGTCAAGCTGTTCGGCAAGCGCATGCTGCTGGCCGACAACGCGTCCTGGCTGTTCCGCGCCGTGCCCTACATCGTCTTCGGCGCGATGGTGCTGGCTGCCGCGGTGATCCCGCTCATCGCCGTGCATCTGCCGACCGCGGCGATCGCCGACGTGATCGTGCTCGTGGGCTTCTTCGCGCTGGCGCGCTTCTTCACCGCGCTGGCCGGCCTGGACATCGGTACCGCCTTCGGTGGCATGGGATCGTCGCGCGAGATGATGGTCTCGGCGCTGGCCGAGCCGGCGATGCTGATGGCGGTGTTCACGCTGTCGATGACGGCCACCACCACGAACCTGTCGGTGGCCACCGAGTACATCCTGAAGTCCGGTCTGGTGCTGCGCCCGTCGTTCCTGTTCGCGCTGCTGGCGCTGGCCATCGTCGCGGTGGCCGAGACCAGCCGCATCCCGGTGGACAACCCGGCCACCCACCTCGAGCTGACGATGCTGCACGAGGCGATGATCCTCGAGTACGGCGGGCGCCACCTGGCGCTGATCGAGTGGGCGTCACAGGTCAAGCTGATGATCTACGCCGTGCTGATCGTCGACTTCTTCTTCCCCTGGGGCATCGCCACCGAGTTCGGCGCGCTGGCGCTGGGCATCGGCCTGATCAGCGTGGCGGCCAAGCTGATGCTGCTCGCCGTCGTGCTCGTCGTGTGGGAGACCGTGCTGGCCAAGATGCGGCTGTTCCGCGTGCCGCAATTCCTCGGCTTCGCCTTCATGCTGTCCCTGCTGGCGATGCTGACCCACGTCGTGCTGGAGGCGGGAGGCTAGGGTGGCGATCTCCTCGCTCGGGCTGTACAGCCAGGCCATCATCCTGTTCGCGGCGCTGGCGTTGTTCACGTCGTTCATGATGCTGGCGCAGTCGCGCATACAGCGCGA
>JBBIPS010000329.1:0-3785 GCA_037442725.1 Burkholderiales bacterium
CGCGTTGCGCGGCTGGCGTGCCGGCGTCGCGGCCGCGCCCGGGCTGATCGCTCCGGCGTGGCCGGTGCTGGTTCTGGCCTGGTCGGCGAGCACGGCGCCGTTGACGCCGATGTTGCTGGGGGAGGCGCTGCTGTGGGTCGCTGCCGTCGCGCTGCCGCTGCTCGGGCAGGGCTTGCGCCGCGCACTGCGGCAGGCCGAACCCGCACTGGCCACGGCCACGCTGGTCGGCGTCGCGCTGGCGGCATCGCTGTGGCTGACGCACGGCCTTTGGACCGCGCCGGTGGGCTGAGTCGCGCATGGCCACTGCCACGGTGCCCACCCTGCTTGGCGCAGTGCGTCGCCGCCTGTGGCGTGCGCAGTTCGTTGCGGCCGTTCGTCTGGCACTGTGGGGCTCGGCCGGTCTGATGCTTGTCGCCGTGGCCGTGCACCTGGGGGTCCGACCCATTCCGGCGGTTGCCGTCCTGGCGGCGCTGGCCGTGCTGTGGACCGCGCTGCTGGCGCGCGCCGGGTGGCGGCGCCCGGCCGATCCGGTCTGCGCGCTGTGGGCGGACCGCCACCTCGGCGGCGCCTCGGCGTACGCCACCCTGCTCGAGGTGGGCCATGGCACGCCGGCAGCCACGAACACCGAGGCCGTTCGATGGCTTCGGGACTGGGCGCTGGCGCGGGTCCCGGGCAGCCTGCGCCGGCTCGCCGAACGACACGAGTCGACGCAACTGGCGCGGCCGCTGGCTTCGATGCTGGTCTGCGCGGCGCTGGCGACGCTCGTTCTGTCGCTGCCGGACCCGAGGCCAGCCGCGCGACAGCCCGGAGCGACGCCCACCCCACCCGCCCTCGACGACCGGCCGACCCCGACCGCCGAGCCAGTGGCCGCAGAGCTGGCCGGCGAAGTCGCGAACGCGCTGCGCTCGGCAAGGTCGCAGGAGGCCCGGCAACGGCGTGACATCGACCCGATTGCAGGCCGATTGCCCGCTGCGGATCCCGCCCGCAAGGATGACGGCGCCGGATCCCCGGCGGCACGAACCGGCGCCGCGCCTGCCGACGAACCGGCGCGCGGCAGCGGATCGGTGGCTGCTGCAGCGACCGATGCAGCCCGCGCGGGCGTGACCGGCAAGGCGGGCAGCGCCGGTGAAGGACGCGCCGCCGGCGCCAGCCGTGACGATCGTGCCGAAGATCGCGCCTCGCCGGTGCCGCGCGGTACGATGGCCGTGCGCAGAGTGCAGTCCACGGCGCGGCATCCGTCGCCGCACCGGCAGGCCGACACGGACGCGTCGGCCGGGTACGACGAGGAACTCGCGATGCCGCCGGCAGCCGCGATGCAGGCCGATCCGGTTGCGGCCGCGGCGGCACCGCCCGCGGTCACGCAGGCCACGCCGTTGACCGCCACCGAAAACCACTATGTACAAGCATGGATGAGATCGAGTCAGGCTCGCCGATGACCGCCCGACCTGCCGCCGACAGCGCCTACGCCGACGCGCATCGCCGACTGGGCGAGTTGTGCGCGCTGCTCGATCGCGTGATCGTCGGGCAGGGCGAACTCGTCGCCCATCTGGTCACCGCCGTGTTCGCGGGCGGGCATGTCCTGGTCGAAGGGCTGCCCGGCCTGGGCAAGACTCACCTCGCCAAGGGGCTCGCCGCGGCGCTGGGGCTGCAATGGGCGCGCGTGCAGTGCACGCCCGACCTGATGCCGGCCGACGTCACCGGCGCGGAGATCTACGTGACGGCGGCGGGCGGCGCGTCGACCTTCGAGTTCCGGCGCGGCCCGGTCTTCGCCCAGCTCGTGCTGGTCGACGAGATCAATCGCGCCACGCCGCGCACGCAGGCCGCGCTGCTCGAGGCCATGCAGGAAAGGCAGGTCACGCATGCGGGCACGACGCATCGCCTGCCGAACCCGTTCTGCGTGCTGGCGACGCAGAACCCGATCGAGCTCGAAGGCACCTACCCGTTGCCCGAGGCGCAGCTGGACCGGTTCATGTTCAAGCTCAGGGTGCCGTTCCCGGCGCGCGAGTCGCTGCGCGCCATGGTCGAGGTGTCGCTCGACGCCGAACCCGCGGACACGCTGCAGCCCATCGCCGGCGCGGCCGATGTGCTGCGGATCGCTGAACTGTGTCGCACGGTGTTGCTGAGCGAGCGCTGCAAGGAGGCGGCGGTCGACCTGATCATGGCGACGCAGCCCGACCCCGGCGGACCCGAATCGGGGCCGCGCCGGCATATCCGCTACGGCGCGAGCCCGCGTGCGCTGCAGGCGCTGGTGCGAGCCGCGCGCGTGCGCGCGTTGCTGGCCGGCCGTGCGCACCTCGACGTCGACGATCTCGAGGCCGTGGCGCTGCCGGTGCTGCGCCACCGCATCCTGCTGCGGCTCGAGAGCGAGCTCGACGGCCTCGACGCGGACTCGACGCTGCGATCGGTTCTCGACGGATGGCGGCACCGACTCTGATCCGCGCCGCACTGCCGAGCGAGACGGAGCTGCGCTCGTTCGCGTCGGCGGCAGCGCACCTGCTGGTCGAACGCCGGCCGCGTGCGCTCGGCTCGCGCACCGTCACGCGTCGGGCCGGCGTCGGGCTGCAGCACCTCGATCATCGCGACTACGCGCCCGGCGACGAGGTGCGCCACATCGACTGGCGCCAGACGGCGCGGCAGCGGCGACCGATCCTGCGCCGGTTCGAGTCGGAGTCCGTCGCCGACTGGACCCTCCTGCTCGACGCCAGCTCGTCGATGGCGGTGCACGGCGCGGCCAAATGGCGCGCCGCCGTGCGCATGGCCGCGGCGATGAGCTATGCACTGCTGCAACTCGGCCACCGGGTGGGCGTGCTGGCCCATGGCGGGCGCGTGCTGTCGGAGTGTCCGCGCGGGCGCGGGCAACACCACTACGCGGCGATCGCAGGCCTGCTGTCGACGCTGCAGCCGGCGCAGGCCGGCGAGCGCTCCGACCTGGGCGCGTGCGCGCCGCACCTGCACGGCGCGGCCTCGGTCTTCAGCCTCGGCGACTTCCTGGCCGACGACGAGATGCGCCGCGACCTCGGTGCGATCGCCCGGCGCTGCACCGCGCTGCATGTCATGCAGTTGACCGATGCCGCCGAGACCCGGCTGCAGGTGACGGGCGAATTCGACCTCGTCGACGTCGAGACCGGTGCGCGGATGGCCGTGCACGCCGGCGAGCACGCCAACGCACTGGCGAGCGCCGAACGTGCCGCGATGACCGCCCGGCTGCGCAGCTTCTGCGCGCGCAGCGGTCTGGCGTTCACCGACTGGGATATCGCGCGGCCGTGGCAGCACGCGCTGCTGGCCCACCTGCTGCAGGCGCGATGCTGAGCCTGGCCGCACCGATGTGGCTGTTCGGGCTCGTGCTGCTGCCGGTGATGCGCTGGCTGCACCGCGGCGGACGACACCGGCGCGGCGTGCCCGTGTCGCGCCTGGGCCTGTGGCAGGGCTCGCAGGCGAGCCGTCCGGCGGCGGGCGAACGCCGTCCGCCCGACCCGGCGTGGCGACGTCGTGCGCTGTTGACGGCACTCGTCTTCGTCGCGCTGGCGGAGCCGCAGTGGCCGCAGCAGCGCCCGGCCGTCACGCTCTGGGTCGACGATTCGCTCAGCATGTTGACGCGCGAGCCTCAGGGCACGCGGCTCGCCCAGGGCATGGCGCAGGCGCGCTCGCTGCTGTCCGATGCAGCCTCCGCCGACGTCGAGGTGCGAACGCTCGGTGACCCGTGGCAGCGCCTGGCCATGCCCGCCGAAGTGGCCGTCGCGACGCTTGCCGCCGGCGCCGGGCGCAAGGCGCCGGGCGCACCGCCC
>JBBIPS010000330.1:0-3783 GCA_037442725.1 Burkholderiales bacterium
CGTAGCTCTGCGACAGCTCCTCGATGTGCGCCTGCAACTGCTCCGGCTTGGCTTGCAGGTTGTGCGCACGCACCAACTCGGCCACCGCCAGGCCCAGGCGCACGCGGCGCTCGGCTTGCGGTCGCATCAGTTGCAGCATGTCGTGCGGGATCGGCGCCTTGTCGGCATCCTTGATGCCGCGCTTCTTCAGATCCGCTCGCGTGGCCTGGCCCATGCGCTCGACCTCGGCTTCGACGAGCGCCTTGGGGACTTCGAGCTCGGCCACCTTGACCAGGGCGTCCATCGCCGCCGCCTTGTTGCGCGCGAGCACGCGAAACCTCACCTCACGCTCGAGGTTCTTGCGGACATCGGCGCGCAACGCCTCGACACCGCCGTCGCCGATGCCGAGCGACTTGATGAACGCAGCATCGACCACGGGCAGGTGCTGCGCCTCGATCCTCTTCATCGTGACGAGGAAGTCGGCCTCCTTGCCGGCCACGTCCTTGCCGTGATAATCCGCGGGGAACTGCAACGCGAAAGTCTTCGACTCGCCGACCCGCATGCCGCGCACTGCCGTGTCGAACTGCTCGAGCATCTGGCCCTCGCCGACCAGGAACTGGAACCCTTCGGCCTTGCCGCCGGCGAACAACTCGCCGTCGATCTTGCCCTCGAAGTCGATCGTCACCCGGTCGCCCTCGGCGGCACCATCGGCCGCCGACCTCAGGGCGAAGGTACGGCGCTGCTTGCGCAGGATTTCGACGGTGCGGTCGATCGCCGCGTCGGTCACCTCACTCGAGAAGCGGTCCACCTCGACCACCGTCAGGTCGCCGAGCCTGACTTCCGGGTAGACCTCGAAGGTGGCGTCGAACGACAGCTGACCCTCCGCAGCCGCCGCCTTCTGCGTGATCTTGGGCATTCCTGCGACGCGCAACTGTGCCTCGTTGGCGGCGCTGGCGAATGCCTGGCCGAGCTTGTCGTTCATCACCTCGAACTGCACCGAGTCGCCGTAGCGCTGCGCCACCACCGACAGCGGCACCTTGCCCGGCCGGAAACCATCGGCCTTGACCGTGCGCGACAGTTTCTTCAGCCGGGCGTCGACCTCCGAACTGAGGTCGGTGGCACCGATCGTCAGGGTGATGCGGCGTTCGAGCTTTTCGAGGGTTTCAACAGTCACTGCCATGATGGGTACTCGAGAAATTGAAGTTGGTGCGCGGGGCCGGACTCGAACCGGCACGCCCGTGAAGGCGTCAGGACCTAAACCTGGTGCGTCTACCGATTTCGCCACCCGCGCGGGTTGTCGTCTCTGGCACCGGCCAGGAGTCGTGCTTGCGATGTCGTGGCCGATGGCCGCAAGGGAGATCACTGGCGTGGGTGTCCCGGAGCGTCCGGCAAACTTGCAATTCTAGCCGGCCATCCAACGACCGGTCCCCGCTACCTGCCACCGCGCACGCGCAGCGACGGCGACGGCGACGGTCGCAGCATGGACAATGGCGCCGGTGAGCACCGGCCACTATGAAAACTTCCCCGTCGCGTCGTTGCTGTGCCCGCCGGCGCTGCGCGCCCCGGTGCGGGCGATCTACCGCTTCGCCCGCACCGCCGACGACCTCGCCGACGAGGGTCAGCTCGGCGTCGATGCGCGGCGCGCCCTGTTGATGCAGTACCGCGCCTGCCTGCACCAGATCGCTACCGGTGCAGCCGCCACGCCGTGGCCGCAGGTGTTCGGACCGCTGCGGCACGTGGTCGGCCGGCATGCGCTGCCGCTGGCGCTGCTCGACGACCTGCTCGACGCCTTCCTGCAGGACACCACCAATCCGCGCTTCGACAACCGCGATCAGTTGCTCGATTACTGCCGGCGTTCGGCCAACCCGATCGGCCGACTGCTGCTGCACCTGTACGGCGTGAACGACCCGATCGCGCTGGCGCAGTCTGATGCGATCTGCAGCGCACTGCAGCTGATCAATTTCTGGCAGGACGCGAGCGTCGACCTGCCGCGCGGGCGCAACTACTTTCCGGCCGACGATGCTCGGCGCCACGGCGTGTGGCTGGACGCGCTGCGCGCCGGCGCGGACAGCGCGGCGACACAGGCGCTGGTACGCGATCTGTCGCACTGGGCCGCGGCGCTGATGCGCCAGGGTGCACCCTTGGTCTGGCGTCTGCATGGACGCGTCGGCTGGGAACTGCGGCTGGTCGTGCACGGCGGCCTGCGCATCCTCGAGATAATCGCCGCCATGCATTACCGCACGCTGAGCCGCCGCCCGATCGTCGGCCGCGGCGACCTGCCGCTGCTGCTGTGGCGTGCCTGGCGCATGACCGCGAGCGCCGGCACCGCACGGCGCTGGCCCCGCCTGCCATGATGCCGCCAGCGACGTCCGCGCCGTCGATGACGCCGCAGAACTACGTCCAGCAACGCGCTGCGGCCAGCGGCTCGTCCTTCTACTATGCCTTCCTGTTCCTGCCGGCGCGCGAGCGCGCCGCGATCACTGCCTTCTATGCCTTCTGCCGCGAGGTCGACGATGTCGTCGACGAGATGCGCGACTCGGGTGTGGCGGCGGCGAAACTGGCCTGGTGGCGCACTGAAGTGGCTGCCACGTTCGAAGGCCGCGCCAGCCACCCGGTGATGCAGGCGCTGGCGCCGTTGATGGCCGCACATGGCATCCGCGCCGAGCACCTGCTGTCGGTGATCGAAGGCTGCCAGATGGATCTGGAGCAGACCCGCTACCTCGACTTCGCCGGGCTGCAGCGCTATTGCCACCTGGTCGCCGGCATCGTCGGCGAGGTCGCCGCAAACATCTTCGGCCGCACGCAGGAGGCGACGATCGCCTATGCGCACCGGCTCGGGCTGGCGCTGCAATTGACCAACATCATCCGCGACGTCGGCGACGACGCGCGGCGCGGCCGCATCTACCTGCCACTGTCCGAGCTGAAGCAGTTCGACGTCAAGACGAGCGAGCTGCTGCAGCGGGAATCGCCGTGGGGCTACAGCGAGCGTTTCAGCGCGCTGATGCGCTGGCAGGCCGAACGCGCGCACCGCACCTACGATGAGGCGCTGGCACTGTTGCCCGAGGCCGACCGTGCGCGCCAGAAACCGGGGCTGATGATGGCCAACATCTACCGCACCCTGCTGCGCGAGATCGAAGCCGACGACTTCCGGGTGCTGCACCAGCGCACCTCGTTGACGCCGCTGCGCAAGCTGTGGATCGCGCTGGGCACACATTGGCGCGGCCGCTGACGGCCCCGTCGATGCAGCCGCCCGGGTGCTCCTGGCAGGCCGCACGGCCTTGCGGCGTCGCTGCGACACGGCCCGACGCGTCGATGGGCCAGGCACGCGTTGGCGACGTGGCGACCGGCGCCGACGCAACGACCGACGGCATGATGACCCAGTGGGCTGCCGGCACCGCAGCCGCGCCCAGGACCCGGCCGGGCCTGAGGTCGGAGGTGCCCGAGACCCGGCAGGATCCTCGGCGCCGCGCCGGCCGTTGGCACTGATGGTGCGACGCATCGCCGTCGTCGGCGCCGGCTGGTCGGGACTGGCCGCCGCCGTGCAGGCCACAGCGGCGGGCCATCAGGTGCATCTGTTCGAGATGGCGCGCCACTGCGGCGGCCGCGCGCGCAGTGTCGAGGGCGCTGCCGGCGTGCTCGACAACGGGCAGCACATCCTGATCGGCGCGTATGTGCGCACGCTGGCGCTAATGCGACAGGTCGGCGCCGATCCTGCGCGCCTGTTCGAGCGCCAGCCGCTGACGATCACCGGACCCGATGGCCGCGGACTCACGCTGGCGCGGGGCTCGCCGCCGCTGGCCTTCA
>JBBIPS010000331.1:0-3775 GCA_037442725.1 Burkholderiales bacterium
AGGTCGAAGCGGGTCGAGCAGCGCGAGCGACTCGATCTCGTCGTCGAACAGCTCGAGCCGCAGCGCCAGCTCGGAGTGCTCGGCCGGGAAGACGTCGATGGTGTCGCCGCGCACGCGGAAGGTCCCGCGCGCGAAGTCGGTGTCGTTGCGCGTGTACTGCATGCGGATCAGCTGCGCGATCACGTCGCGCTGGCCGATGGTGTCGCCGACGCGGACGATGAAGCGCATCTGTGCGTAGTCCTCGGGCTTGCCGATGCCGTAGATCGCGCTCACCGAGGCCACGATCACCGTGTCGCGCCGCTCGAGCACGCTCTTGGTGGCGGACAGCCGCATCTGCTCGATCTGCTCGTTGATGGCCGAGTCCTTCTCGATGAACAGGTCGCGCTGCGGCACGTAGGCCTCGGGCTGGTAGTAGTCGTAGTAACTTACGAAATACTCGACCGCATTCTTCGGGAAGAACTCGCGGAACTCGCTGTACAACTGCGCCGCCAGCGTCTTGTTCGGCGCGAAGACGATCGCCGGCCGGCCGAGCCGGGCGATCACGTTGGCCATCGTGAAGGTCTTGCCCGAGCCGGTGACGCCGAGCAGCGTCTGGTAGGCCAGGCCGTCGCCGACCCCCGCGACGAGCTGCTCGATCGCCGCCGGCTGGTCGCCCGCCGGCGCATAGGGCTGGAAGAGCTGGAACGGCGAATCCGGGTAGCGGACGAACTCGCCCCGCGGCGGCGCCTCGGAGTCCGCTTCGGCAACATCGGTCATCGGCTGGTTCCTCGTCTTCCCCGCCTAGAATGGCGCGCTCGGCGCTGCAGCCCTGCGCTGCGCGGCCAACTCGGCAGCTTAATTCAGCCGGGCCGGCGCTGCAGGCCCGACCCACGCGCGCCCGTGGCGCCTGCCACCGAACTCCGCCACTGTCCTGACAGGAAACCCCTCCCCATGACGCTCTTCGCTGCCGTCGAAATGGCCCCGCGCGACCCGATCCTGGGCCTGACCGAACAGTTCGCCGCCGACCCCAACCCGGCCAAGGTCAACCTCGGCGTCGGTGTGTACCAGGATGCCGACGGCAAGCTGCCGCTGCTGGCGTGCGTGAAGACCGCCGAACGGCACTTGCTCGAGGCCGGGCGGCCGCACGGCTACCTGCCGATCGACGGCAGCCCCGCCTACGACAGGGCGGTGCAGGCGCTGGTGTTCGGTACCGGCAGCGCGGCGCTGCAGGCGCGGCGCGTGGCCACCGTGCAGGCGCTCGGCGGCACCGGCGCGCTGAAGATCGGCGCGGACTTCCTGCGCCAGATCGCGCCCGGTGCGCAGGTGCTGATCAGCGACCCGAGCTGGGAGAACCACCGCGCGCTGTTCAGCCGCGCCGGGTTCGCGGTCGAAAGCTACCCGTACTACGACCCGCAACACGGCAGCAGCGGCTCAGCGGGCGGCGTGCGCTTCGACGCCATGCTCGACGCGCTCGAGACGGCGGCCACCGGCAGCATCGTCGTGCTGCATGCCTGCTGCCACAACCCGACCGGAGTCGACCTGGCCCCGGAGCAGTGGACCCGGGTCATCGCGGTGGTCAAGGCACGCGGCCTGGTGCCCTTCCTCGACATGGCCTACCAGGGCTTCGGTGCCGGGTTGGCCGAGGATGGCGCCGTCGTGCGGCAGTTCGTCGATGCCGGTCTGGACTGCCTCGTCGCGACCTCGTTTTCGAAGAGCTTTTCGCTCTACGGCGAGCGCGTCGGCGCGCTCAGCGTGGTGTGCCACAGCGCCGACGAAGCCGCTCGCGTGCTGTCGCAGTTGAAGGTCGTGATCCGCACCAACTACAGCAACCCGCCCAGCCACGGCGCCCAGGTCGTCGCCAGCGTGCTCGAAACGCCGACGCTGCGCGCGCAGTGGGAGCAGGAACTGGCGGACATGCGCGGGCGCATCCGGCAGATGCGAGCGCTGCTGGCCGACAAGCTGGCCGCCGCAGGCACCGGGCATGACTTCAGCTTCATCACCCGGCAGCGCGGCATGTTCAGCTACTCCGGCCTGACCAGGCCGCAGATGCACCGGTTGCGCAGCGAATTTGGCGTCTACGGCGTCGATTCGGGACGCATCTGCGTGGCTGCGCTCAACGCCAGCAACATCGACCGGGTCGTGGCCGCGATCGTCGCGGTGCTTTGAGCGCGCCCCGGCACCGGCCGCGGCGTGCCCGGCCTCGCACAGTGGCAGGACAATGTCGCCGTGCGAGGTCTGGCCCGCTGCAGACGAGCCTGCAGCGTCGCACCGCATCGATCGGGGCCTTCGGCTGCCGCTCAGCGCGCCCGGCAAGCGCGGCGTCGACGCGAAGGCGACACCTCCTGAAGTGCGGTCTGCAGTTGCGCCTTATCGTCGATTGCACCGCGCAGCACGGTCTTAGCATCGACGCGTTACCATTGTCGGATGTTGCGCTGCACAAATCGTTGCACTGCCGTCAGGTCGGATTCAGCATGCCGGACCCATGATCGGGGCTGGCGCTTGACGGCCATCAACCAGGAGTGGCTTCGCCATGCTGTACCAGTTGTATGAAACCCAGCGCGCCGTGATGGCGCCGTTTGCCGAGTTCGCCAGCGCGTCGGCCAAGCTCTACCACCACCCGCTGTCGCCGTTCACGCACACGCCGCTGGCACAGCGCGTCTCGGCCGGTTTCGACCTGATGCACCGGCTGGCCAAGGACTACGAGAAGCCCGAATTCGGCATCCGCACGGCGCGCGTCGCCGGCGTCGAGGTCGCCGTGCAGGAACAGGTACCGATCATCAAGCCGTTCTGCCGGCTGCTGCGCTTCAAGCGCTTCACCGACAACGCACAGGCGCTGGCGACGATGAAGACGCAGCCGGTGGTGCTGGTCGTGGCGCCGCTGTCGGGCCATCACTCGACGCTGCTGCGCGAGACCGTGCGCATGCTGCTGCAGGACCACAAGGTGCTGATCACCGACTGGACCGATGCACGCACGGTGCCGCTCGACCAGGGCGCGTTCCACCTCGACGACTACGTCGCCTATGTGCAGGAGTTCATCCGCTTCCTCGGCCCGCAGGTGAACGTGATCTCGGTCTGCCAGCCCACCGTGCCGGTGCTGGCCGCGGTCTCGCTGATGGCCAGCCGAGGCGAGTTCACACCGCGCACGTTGACGATGATGGGCGGCCCGATCGATGCCCGCCGCTCGCCCACCGCGGTGAACAACCTGGCGATGAACAAGAGCTACTCGTGGTTCGAGAACAACGTGATCTACCGCGTGCCGTCGAACTTCCCCGGCGCCGGGCGGGCCGTGTACCCGGGCTTCATGCAGCACAGCGGCTTCGTCGCGATGAATCCCGATCGGCACGTGAGCTCGCACTACGACTACTTCCGCGACCTGATCCGCGGCGACGACGGCAGCGCTGAATCGCACCGCCAGTTCTACGACGAATACAACGCCGTGCTCGACATGCCGGCCGAGTACTACCTCGACACCATCAGGACGGTGTTCCAGGACTTCGCCCTCGTCAACGGGACCTGGCGCGTCAACGGTGCGCTGGTGCGCCCGGCCGACATCACGACCAGCGCGCTGTTGACGATCGAGGGCGAGCTCGACGACATCTCCGGCGCCGGCCAGACGCGCGCAGCGCACGAACTGTGCACCGGCATTGCCAAGGGGCGGATGTTCCACTACGACGTCGCCGTCGCAGGCCACCCAGCAGTCGTAGCCGGCATCGAGCGAGTCCCTGAAATTGCCCAGGCTCCAGGGAAACGGATACAGCGATTTCTCGAGGCCGGCAACCGTGCCGAGGTCCGTGGC
>JBBIPS010000332.1:0-3771 GCA_037442725.1 Burkholderiales bacterium
GGCGTGCCCAGCGCACCCGCCGCAGCGCCGCCGGGTGCCGACCTGCAACTGCAGTGGCTGCAGGCGGTGCATCATGTCCTGCGCAACACCGAGGACGTCGGCGCGCGCTTCCCCGAGGAGGCGCGTCGCATCCACTACGGCGACACGGCATACCGCGGCATCCGCGGCCGGGCCACGCCGCAGGAACGCGCCGCGCTCGCCGACGAGGGCATCGAGGTCGTGCCGATCGCGTTGCCCGCCGGTCTCGACGGCCCCGTGCATTGACCCTGGGCGCGCCCGGCCGGTCGCCTGATCCGGCGACGCCATGCCCTGTGCCGGAGCGCCGGCGGCACAATCCCCAGCATTGCCGTGAATCCGTCGAGGTCGCCCAGTGAATGAGCCCGGTTTGGTCAGGCAACGCCTGCTCGCACTGTTCGGCGCCGCGCTGCTGTTGCTGAATTTCCCGCTGCTGGCGCTGTGGGACCACGCTACCGATGTGTGGGGCCTGCCGCTGTTCCCGACCGCGCTGTTCCTGATCTGGGCGGTGCTGATCGTCGCGCTGGCGCTGGTGATGGAGCGGCAGGCGGACTGAACGATGCGGCGCTGCTGCCTGTCGCGCCTGCCGGCACCCGGGTAGCGGACGCCATGCTGTCGCCCGCGCTGGTCCTCGGCTCTTCGTTCGCCTACCTGCTGCTGCTGTTCGCGGTGGCCTGGTGGGCCGACCGGCGCGCCGCGGTGGGCCGCTCGGTGATCGGCAACGCGTGGGTCTACGCGTTGTCGATGGCGGTGTACTGCACGGCGTGGACCTACTTCGGTTCGGTCGGGCGCGCCGCTTCGGGCGGCGTCTGGTTCCTGCCGATCTACCTCGGGCCGATGCTGGCGATGCTGCTGGCGTGGATGGTGCTGCGCAAGATGATCCGCATCGCGCGCACCTACCGCCTGACGTCGATCGCCGATTTCGTCGCCAGCCGCTACGGCAAGAGCCCGCTGCTGGCCGGGCTGGTGACGCTGATCACGGTGGTCGGCATCGTGCCCTACATCGCGCTGCAGTTGAAGGCCGTGGCCAGCGGCTACGCGCTGCTGACGCTGCCGGCGGGAGCGGCGGTGACGGCCAGCGGGCCGTGGTGGCGCGAGAGCACGCTGTACGTGGCGCTGGCGCTGGCCGGCTTCACGATGATGTTCGGCACCCGGCATCTCGACGCCACCGAGCGCCACGAGGGCATGGTCGCGGCGATCGCCTTCGAATCACTGGTCAAGCTGGTGGCCTTCATCGCCGTCGGCGCCTTCGTCACGTGGCGCCTGTTCGACGGTCCGGCCGACCTGCTGGCGCGCGTGCGCGCGGTGCCCGAGCTGGCCGCGCTGCTGAGCTTCGGCCAGGGCAGGGCGTTCCCGTACGCCCAGTGGTTCGCGCTGACGATCCTGTCGATGCTGTCGGTGATCTTCCTGCCGCGCCAGTTCCAGGTCATGGTGGTCGAGAACGTCGACGAGCGTCACCTCAAGCGCGCGGCGTGGGTCTTCCCGGCCTACCTGCTGGCGATCAACGTCTTCGTGCTGCCGATCGCCCTCGGCGGGCTGTTGCACTTCGCCGGCCGCGAGGTCAACGCCGACACCTTCGTGCTGTCGTTGCCGCTCGACGTCGGCCAGCAGGGGCTGGCGCTGGCGGCGTTCGTCGGCGGTCTGTCGGCGGCCACCGGGATGGTCATCGTCGAGGCCATCGCCGTCTCGACGATGGTCTGCAACGACCTGGTGATGCCGCTGCTGCTGCGGCTGCGCCACTTCCCGCTGCAGAACGATCTGACCGGCGTGCTGCTGGGCATCCGCCGCCTGGCGATCGTCGCGATACTGCTGCTGGGCTACCTGTACTTCCACCTCGCCGGCGAAGCCTATGCGCTGGTCAGCATTGGTCTCATCAGCTTCGCCGCGGTGGCGCAGTTCGCGCCAGCGATGCTCGGCGGCATGTACTGGAAGGGCGGCACACGCGAGGGCGCGCTGGCCGGATTGCTGGCCGGTTTCGCGCTGTGGGTCTACACGCTGATGCTGCCGTCGATCGCCAAGTCGGGCTGGTGGCAGACCGATTTCCTGACCCAGGGGCCGTTCGGCCTGGCGCTGCTGCAGCCCGAGCAACTGTTCGGGCTCACCGGGCTGGACTCGCTCACGCACTCGCTGTTCTGGAGCCTGCTGGCCAATGTCGGTTGCTACATCGGTGTCTCGCTGCGCTGCGTGCCCTCGGCGCAGGAGACGAGCCAGGCGCTGCTGTTCGTCGGCGTCTTCGATCGGGCGCACGTCGCCGGGCCGGTGTTCTGGCGCGGCCGGGCCCAGGTGGCCGACCTGCAGGCCCTGGCCGGCCGCTTCCTCGGTACGGCGCGGGCGACGCGCCTGTTCGAGTCGTATGCGCGCGAGCACGGCGCCGCCGACGTCGCCCGCATCCAGCCCGATGCGCGACTGGTGCAGTTCGTCGAGACGCAACTCGCCGGTGCCATCGGCAGCGCGTCGGCGCGGGTGATGGTGGCGTCGGTGGTCGAGGAGGAAGCGCTCGGGCTGGACGATGTGCTGCGCATCCTCGACGAGGCCTCGCAGTTGCGCGCCTACTCCAGGGCGCTCGAGGAGAAGTCGCAGTCGCTGCAGCGCGCCACCGCCGAGCTGCGCGCCGCCAACGAGCGGCTCGAGAGCCTGGACCGGATGAAGGACGACTTCGTCTCGTCGGTGACGCACGAGCTGCGCACGCCGCTGACGTCGATCCGCGCGCTGGCCGAGCTGATGGTCGACGACGCCGGGATGCCGGACGCGCAGCGCCAGCAGTTCCTCGGCATCATCGTCGCCGAGACCGAGCGCCTGTCGCGGCTCGTCAACCAGGTGCTCGACATGGCCAAGATCGAGTCCGGCCACGCCGAATGGCACAGCACCGATGTCGACCTGGTGGCGCTGGTGCGGCAGGCGGCGCAGACGGTGCAAGAGATGCTGCGCGAGCGCGGCGCCGTGCTCGAACTGGAGTTGCCCGACGCGGTGCCGACGTTGCGCGCCGACCCCGACCGCCTGACGCAGGTGCTGCTCAACCTGCTGTCCAACGCCGCCAAGTTCGTGCCGCGCGAGGGCGGTCGCATCGTACTGCGGCTGCGCGCCGACGCCGACGGCGCGACGGTCGAGGTGCAGGACAATGGCCCCGGTGTCCCGGCCCACCAGCGCGCGCTCGTGTTCGACAAGTTCCGCCAGGGCGGCGACGAGGCCAGTCGACCGCAGGGCACCGGGCTGGGCCTGCCGATCAGCCGCCAGATCGTCGAGCATTTCGGCGGCCACATCGAGTTGCGCCCCGACAGCGGCCACGGTGCCTGCTTTGCGTTCACGCTGCCGTGGCGGCCGGCCTAGGATCCCGTCGGGTCGCGCCACGGGTCTAGGATCGGCCACAGCGCCGGCGCGCCAGGCGGCGACGCCCCGCGGAGGAGACTGCGCATGAACCCGAAGGTCCTGATCGCCGACGACGAGCCCAACATCCTGATCTCGCTCGAGTACCTGATGAAGCGCGAAGGCTTCGAGGTGCACCTCGCGCGCGACGGCCAGCAGGCGCTGGACATGCTGCGCAGCGAGCACCCGCGGCTGTTGCTGCTCGACGTGATGATGCCGGCCAAGAGTGGATTCGAGGTCTGCCAGGAACTGCGCGCCGACGCGACGCTGAAGGACACGCTGGTGCTGATGCTCACCGCCAAGGGCCGTGACACCGACGTCGCCAGGGGCCTGGCCATGGGCGCCGATGCCTACGTCACCAAGCCGTTCTCGACCAAGGAGCTGGTGCAAAAG
>JBBIPS010000333.1:0-3760 GCA_037442725.1 Burkholderiales bacterium
ACCTCGACCGCGACACCGCCGAGGTGGCCGGACTGGTGCTGCGTGCCGGCCAACTGCTGATGTTGATGACCGAGCCCGGCACCGTGGCGCTGGTCGAGTCGCTGAGCGCGGCGCCCGACAGCGTGTTCGAGCTCGAGCGCCAGCACTTCGGCTGCAGCCACGCCGAGGTCACCGCCGAGCTGGCGGTGCGCTGGCGGCTGCCGACGGCGCTCGTCGACACGATCTACACCGCCGGCGATCCGCTGGCGGCGCAGCCGTTCGCCCCGCCCGGCGCCGCGCTGCGGCTGGCCAGCGTGCTGGCCGACGCCGGGCACGACGGACTCGACCCCGTCGCCGCGCTCGCCCAGGCGCAACCGCCGCTGCTCGAGCGGCTGCGGCTCGACCCGCAGTGCCTGGTCGAGATGATCGAGCCGCAGGTGCGCATAACCGCCGCGCTGGGCGAATTGCTGCCCTGAGCCCCCGTGGGGTTCAGTCGCCGACCAGGCCGTTGCGGATGGCGTACACGGTGAGCTCGGAGTTGTTCTGCAGCCCGAGCTTTTCGAGCACGCGCGCGCGGTAGACGCTGACGGTCTTGGGCGACAGCGTCAGCTCGGTGGCGATGTCCGACAGGCGCTTGCCCGAGGCGATCATCACCAGCGTCTGCAGCTCGCGGTCGGACAACCGGTCGTGCGCGTTCTCGCTCACCGGCGCGGTCAGGCTCTCGACCAGCATCTGCGCGATCTCCGGTGTCACGTACTTGCGCCCCTGGCCGACGGTGCGCACCGCCTGCACGACCAACTGCGGGTCACCCCCCTTGTTGACGTAGCCGTAGGCACCGGCGCGCAGCGCACGGATCGCGTACTGGTCCTCGGGGTACATGCTGAGCACCAGCACCTTGACCGGCGAGCCCTCGTCCTTCAGCGCATGCAGCACGTCCAGCCCGCTGCGGCCCGGCAGGTTGATGTCGAGCACCAGCACGTCGCAGCCGGCGCCGCCCGGCTCGGCGCGCGCGCCGGCGTTGCCGGCGGGGTCGGCCCGGCGCGGCGCGAGGCCGCGCAGCAGTGCGCGCAACTCGCCGTAGTCGCCGGCCTCGCCGACCACCTCGATGTCGGGCGCGTCGGCCAGCGTGTCGCGGATGCCGCGCCGGATCAGCGCGTGGTCGTCGCACAGGATCACCTTGATCATAGGGAGCCCCAGGCCGAAGGGTCGTGGTCTTCGTCGGCGTCGAAGGCCGGGCGCGCCACGCCGGCGCCGGCGTCCTCGCGTACCGGCACCGACAGCAGCAGCACCGTGCCGGCCGCGCTGCTCGAGACTTCGACCCAACCGCCGACGGTGGCGGCGCGTTCGTGCAGGCCGCGCAGGCCGAAACTGCGCGCCTTGGCCAGGTCGGCGCTGGACAGCCCGCGGCCGTCGTCGCTGACCTCGACCGAGAGCACGCCGCGCGTCAGCGACAGGTCGATCGTCACGCGACCGGCCGCCGCGTGCTTGCTCACGTTGGTCAGCGCCTCCTGGGCAAAACGGTAGGCCACCAGCGGCACGCCACTGGGCAGCGGCATGACGTCATGGCTGGTGCGCAACTGGCACGGCACGCCGCTGCGCTTCTCGAAGCGGCCGGCCAGCCACTGCAGCGCGGGCACCAGCCCCTGCTCGAGGATGGCCGGGCGCAGGTTGTGCATGATGCGCTGGCTCGCCTCGATCGCGTGTGCCACGGTCTCGAGCGCGCTGGCCGCGCGCTGCTGCACGTCGAGCGACGCGCCGTGGCGGCCGATCCAGGCCAGGTCGAACTGGATCGCGGTGAGCGAGCCGCCGACGTCGTCGTGGATCTCGCGCGCGATCGCCGCGCGCTCCATCTCGACGCTGGTCTGCAGGTGCTGCGCCAGCTCCGACAGACGCTGGCGCGACGCCGCCAGTTCGCGGTCGGCGCGCAGCCGGGCGCGCCGCTCGTGGGCGGCGGCGATCGCATGCTCGATGGCCGGCGCCAGCCGGGCCAGGTTGTTCTTCAGCAGGTAGTCGCTGGCGCCGCTGCGCATCGCCGCCACCGCGGTGTCCTCGCCGATCTGGCCCGACACCAGGATGAACGGCAGCAGCTTGCCGCTGGCCGCGAGGATCTGCTGCGCGCGCAGGCCGTCGAAGCCGGGCAGGTTGAAGTCGGACAGCACGACGTCCCAGCCCTGGCCCTCGAGCGCGCTGCGGAACTCGGCCTCGCCCTCCACGCGCAGCGCGCACACCTGCAGCCCGGCGCGCCGCAGGTGGGCCATGGCCAGCTCGTGGTCGGACTCGCAGTCCTCGAGGTGCAGCAGCCGCAGCGCGCGGCCGGCGGGTGGATCAGCCATGGGCAGAGTATGGCAAAGCCGCCGGCGGCGGCGCCGCGCGCCGCGCCGTGGCGGGGATTTGCACCGCAATTCACACCGTCATCGGCCTCATGTCCGGCGCCGCGCTGCCGAAGAATACCCAGGCCGATCACCGCAGCGTGGCCGGCGTGCGACCCCTTTCGGAGTGACGATGCCCGACGACGAGCCCATGCCCCGGCAGCGCGCGACGCTGCAGCCGCTGCTGGCCGCTGCCGACCTGCAGGACCACTTGCGGGTCGCCAGCAACGACCTCGAGCGGCTGCAACGCCTGCTCGACGATGCCGCCGAGTCGCTGCTGGGCCACTTTCAAGGGGCCTCGACCCAGTTGAACCAGCTCCTGGGCGCCGCCGTGCGCGACCGCACCCTCGATGCCCGTGAACTGCGCGACGCGATGCAGCACCTGGGCGGCGCGGTCACCGCGCTGCAGTTCCAGGACCTGGCTGCGCAACTGCTCGCCCACACCCACCGTCGCCTGCGCAGTTGCGCCGACTGCCTGGCGCGCGACGTGCTCGCCGACGACGAGGACGGCCGCGCCGTCGTCGAGCCGCCGCCGCACCGCGCCAACCCGGTGACCCAGGACGAAATGGACGCCGGCTCGATCGAGCTGTTCTAGCGCTGCGCCCAGACCCAGAACCCGTTGCAGATCACGCGGAGCAACCCATGCACTCGATCCTCGCCGTCGACGACTCGGCCTCGATGCGCCAGATGGTCTCGTTCACCTTGAAGAACGCCGGCTTCAACGTCGTCGAGGCGGTGGACGGCCAGGACGCGCTGGAGAAGTCCGCCGATCACGACTTCAGCCTGGTGCTGACCGACCAGAACATGCCGCGCATGGACGGCCTGACGCTGACGCGCCGGCTGCGCGAGCATCCGCGGTTCAAGACCACGCCGATCCTGATCCTGACCACCGAATCGGGCGACCCGATGAAGCAGGCCGGACGCGCAGCCGGCGCCACCGGCTGGCTGGTCAAGCCGTTCGACCCGGCGCGGCTGATCGAGGTCATCGGCAAGGTGATCCGCTGATGCGCGCCGCCCTGCACTGCCAGCACGATCCGGATCATGACTGAGACCCGCGCCAGCGCGGCGCCCGCGGACGCCGGCATCGACCTGAGCCAGTTCTTCCAGGTCTTCTTCGACGAGGCCGGCGACAACCTCGAGGCGATGGAGCGCCGGCTGCTCGAGCTCGACCTCGCGGCGGCCGACGACGAGGACCTCAACGCCATCTTCCGCTGCGCGCACTCGGTCAAGGGCGGCGCGGCGACCTTCGGCTTCGCCGACGTCGCGGCGCTGACGCACCAGATGGAAACGCTGCTCGACAGGCTGCGTCGCCACGAACTGGCGCCGACCCCGGCGATGGTCGACGTGCTGCTGGCCGCCGGCGACGCACTGCGCGGCCTGCTCGCGCGCCACCAGGGGGGTGGCGGCGCCGA
>JBBIPS010000334.1:0-3760 GCA_037442725.1 Burkholderiales bacterium
CCCTCGACCAGTGCGGCGCGCCAGAGCGGCACTTCGGCGAGGCGCTGTGCGCTGGCGCCGGCGCTGGTGATGAGCACCGGCAGCCACAGCGTGCGTGGCAACGCCGCCAGGCGATCGTAGGGCGCGTCCACTACGGTGCCGCAGCGGGCGCGGCGAGGTCGACTGGCGCCGGCTCGTCCGCCGGCAGGCGCGCGTCGACCGGCAGCGCGGCAAACCCGTCGCGGCAGGCCGCCAATCGAAGCAGGAAATCGTCGAGCCGCGCCAGCGTCTGCCGGTGCGCGCCGCACCAGCGTGCGGCCAGCTCCGGCGGCAGCCAGAGCCGGCCTGCGAGTTGCAGCGTCAACGCTTCGAGCGCCGCCTGCACGGTCGCGCGCGCGGCCTCGGCGCGGGCGATCACCTCGTCGACCTGCGCCAGCCGCGCCGCCACATGCACCGCGCTGAAGCGCCGGCGCAGCCTGACTTCGAGTGCTGCCGGTACGATGCGAGGCATGCCACCCGAATCGTCGCCGCCGAGGGTACGCGCCAGCGCCAGCTTGCCGGCGCCATCGTCCGCCGCGCCTTCGTCGTCCTCGGCCGGCAGGCGCTGCTCGATGTCGAGCTGGCGTTCGAACGCCTCGACCGCGTGCCCGAGCCACGGCGCGGACCGAGGCACCGCATGCGCGACCTCCTCGTCGACCCACTCGACCACGCGCGCCAGCGCCTGGCCATCCGGGCACACGACGTACGGCGCCAGCCAGAGGTCGAGCGCGTCGACGCGGGCGCGGCCTTCGGTCAGCGCGGCGCAGCGCATCAGGCCGAGCATCTGGCGCCAGCGCCGGTCGGACACCGCCAGGCCGTGCCGAGCGACGAATGCGCGCAGCGCCACCAGCGCCTGCAGCGCGGCGTCGCCCAGCGCCACGGTATCGCGCGCGGCGCCGATCGCACGCCGCTCGGCCGGCGTGATCGGCGCTGCGAGCTTGTCGTCCGACGGCGCCGTGTCGTCGAGCTCGAGCAGTGCGACGAAGGCCGCATCGCCGACCGGCGCCACCGGCACGCGCAGCAGGAAGCGGTCGTGGAAAGCCTGCAGCGAGTCGTCGGTCGGCGTCTCGTTGCTGGCGCCGATGACGCTGACGAGCGGCGTGCGAACGCGGCCCGCGCCGTTGTCGAACTCGCGCTCGTTGAGCAGCGTCAGCAGCGCGTTGAGGATCGCCGAGTTGGCCTTGAACACCTCGTCGAGGAAGGCGATGCCGGCGGTCGGCAGGTATCCGTCGCTGAGGCGCTCGTAGCGGTCGGCCTCGAGCGCCTTCAGCGAGAGCGGGCCGAACAGTTCCTCCGGCGTCGAGAAGCGCGTCAGCAGCCGCTCGAAGTAGCGCGCGCCGTCGAAGGCACGGTGCAGCCGGCGCGCCAGCTCGCTCTTGGCGGTGCCGGGCGGGCCGATCAGCAGCATGTGCTCGCCGGCCAGCGCGGCCAGCAGCGCCAGGCGCACCGCGGCGCCGCGCTCGAGCAGGCCGTGCTCGAGGCGGGCGAGGTGTGCGGCCAGGCGCGACGGCGATGGCAGTTCGGGGTTGGGCGGCGAGTGGCCAGGCATGGTGCGATTGTCGCCAACGCGGGCCGCGGTGGCCCGGGGCAGGTTCGAGTCGTTGGCGCGGTCGCGGCTGCGCCGATCGGGCTTCGATGCCGTGGCCAGGGACCTGCGCTGCGATGCCCGATCCGTCCGCTGCCGGGCAGCGTGGTGCGTCAGACCCACGGCGGCGGCAATGCCTCGTCGGCGATCACTCGCTGCACCGCGGGCCGCGCCAGCAGGCGCTGCAGCCAGGGGCCGATCCGCGGCCGGTCGCGCGCCGGCGCCACGCCACCGTCGAAGCCGCGTGTCCAGCGGCACAGCATGAAGGCGTAGACGTCGGCGGCGCTGTACGCCGCGCCGAGCAGCCAGGGCTGGCCGTGCGAGGCGAGCTGGGCGTCGAGCTGGTCGAGCAGCGAGCCGATGCGCATCTGCGCATGCGCCTTGATCTGCGCCGCGCCGGCGGCGTTGCCGGCGTCGACCAGTCGCTCAGGATAGAAGTAATGAATCAGCGTGGCCTGCAGCGTGTTGGTCATCCAGATCAGCCACTTGTAGAAGTGTGCGCGCTCGGCGCTGCCCAGCGCCGGGGCCAGGCCGGCGCCCGGGTGGGTGTCGACCAGGTGCAGGCAGATCGCCGCCGCTTCGTAGAGCACCAGGTCGCCGTCGCGCAGCACCGGGATCAGGCCGTTCGGGTTGAGCTTCAGGTACGCCGGGCTCTTGTGGGCGTTGTTTGGCCGGTCGACCCGCACCAGCTCGAACGGCAGCCCGAGTTCGTGCAGCAGGATGTGCGGCGCCAGACTGGCGTTGCCGGGGAAGTAGTGCAACTGGATCATCGACGGGCTCCGCTTCGACTCGGGACGCCGATGATGCCGCAATGCGGTTGCGTCCTGGCGCAGCGGCTGCAACGATGGGTGGGCTATGCACGTGCGTGCATATCGCCAGGCCTGGCGGCAACGGCAAGAATCGCGCTCTTCATGGATTCGCATCCTTGCCGATGAACGCATTCACGCAGAGCCTGGGCCTGGCCTGGCGGATGATCGCCGAGGCCGATGCCGCGCTGTGGCACATCGTCGGGCTGTCGCTGCGCGTCAGTGCCACGGCGTGCGCCGTCGGCGCACTGCTCGGCCTGGCGCTCGGGGCCTGGCTGGCGGTGGTACGTTTCCGTGGCCAGACGCTGGTCGTGGGGCTGCTCAACACGCTGCTGGCGCTGCCCTCGGTGCTGGTCGGGTTGATCGTCTACCTGCTGCTGTCGCGCAGCGGGCCGCTGGGCGCGCTGGGCATCCTGTTCACGCCGACGGCGATGGTCATCGCGCAGAGCATCCTGGTGGTGCCGCTGATCGCCGCGCTGACGCGCCAACTGGTGGCCGATGCGCTGACCGAGGGCGGCGACGAACTGCAGGCGATGGGCGCGGGCCCGCTGCTGGCCGCCGGGCTGCTGCTGCTGCACGAGCGCCGCGCCGTGCTGACGGTGCTGCTCACCGCGTTCGGCCGCGCGGTGGCCGAGGTCGGCGCGGTGATGGTCGTCGGCGGCAACATCGACGGCGTGACGCGGGTCATGACGACCGCGATCGCGCTCGAGACGAGCAAGGGCGACCTGCCGCTGGCGCTCGCGCTGGGACTGGTGCTGCTCGGCGTGGTCGCGCTCGTCAACCTCGGCATCGGTCTGACGCAATCGCGGCCGACGACGGTCACGGGCGGACTCACCTGATGCCACGCCAGCGCCTGGCCCGCAACGCACCTGAGCCCGGCACCGGCGTCGTTGCCGCGCCTTCGGCGTGGAGCCGCCCCGGGCTGGCGCCGCTGCGCCGGAACGCAGGCGAGTCGAGCGGCGCACTGCCGGGCCTGCTGGCCCGGCCGGCGCCGGTGCTCGTCGCACTGCAGGGTGCCGGGGTCCGCTTCGGCAATGTGCAGGCGTTGCGTGACATCACGCTCGACCTGCGGCGCGGCGACCGGCTCGCGCTGGTCGGCGCCAACGGGTCGGGCAAGACCACGCTGCTGCGCCTGCTCAACGGCCTGCTGGCGCCGCAGGTGGGCCGGCGCCGGCTGCCCGCGACCGAAGCTGGCGCGGCGCGACCCGTGTCGGCGATGCTGTTCCAGCGCCCGTTCATGCTGCACCTGTCGGTGCGGCGCAACCTGGCGCTGGCGCTGTGGCTGGGCGGGGTGCCGCGCCACGAGCGTGCGGCGCGTCTGAAGCAGGCGCTCGACCGCGTCGGGCTGGCC
>JBBIPS010000335.1:0-3755 GCA_037442725.1 Burkholderiales bacterium
GAATCGGTGCTCGCCACCACCTCCACCGACAGTCCCGGCAGCAATGGCTCGAGGCTGCGCCACAGTGTCTCGGCGTCCCAGTGCAGGTGGTAGCTCGCCGGCATGGTGGGGTCGGGCCAGCTCCAGCGTGCCCTGGCGCTCAGGCGCCGCGCCGGCCGCGCCGCGGCGCCAGCATCGTGCCGCGGCAGGTGCTGGCGCCGCAGCGGCAGGCATACAGCTTCTTCAGCGCCGGCGTGTAGCGCTCGTCGATGACGAGGCCGTAGTCGTAGCACAGTTCCTCGCCCGGCGCGATCCGGCGCAGCGCCTTGATCACCACTTCACCGCTGCTGTCGTCGGCCTCGCAGTTCGGCGCGCAACCGTGGTTGATCCAGCGTGCGGCGTTGCCGCCGACGCTGGCATCGATGACGTGCCGGTCGTCGAGGTGGAAGTAGAAGGTGTGCTGCGGATCGAGCGGATCGTGCGGGTGGCGGCGCAGCGCCTCCTTCCAGGTGATCACCTCGCCGGTGTAGCGGATGATCGACTCGCCCTTGGCGATGCTGCGCAGCGCGAACACGCCCTTGCCGTGCACGCCGCTCGTGCGCACCTGGATGCGGCGGCCGCCGGCTGGCGCGGCGGGTGTCTTGCGGGCAGCGGCTTGCACGGTGGGCATCATTGGTTAAAGTGAATTCATGGGCGCGCGCGCGTACGCTGGTGTGCATGCGCGCGCGAAGCAGCGGATTGTAGGCACGGCCTTTCCAACGGACAGACGACTTTCATGAGCAAGACACTCATCATTGCCGAGAAGCCCAGCGTGGCGCAGGACATCGTGCGCGCGCTGACGCCGGTGGCGGGCAAGTTCGACCGGCACGACGAGCATTTCGAGAACGACACCTACGTCGTCACCTCGGCGGTCGGCCACCTGGTCGAGATCAAGGCGCCCGAGGCGTACGACGTCAAGCGCGGCAAGTGGAGTTTCGCCCACCTGCCGGTGGTGCCGCCGCACTTCGAGCTGGCGCCGATCGACAAGGCCAAGTCGCGGCTGAACGCGGTCGTCAAGCTGGTCAGGCGCAAGGACGTTGCCGAGCTGATCAACGCCTGTGACGCCGGGCGCGAGGGCGAGCTGATCTTCCGCCTCATCGTGCAGTACGCCGACAGCCTGAAGACCCGCCTGAACAAGCCGATCCGTCGCCTGTGGCTGCAGAGCATGACGCCGCAGGCGATCCGCGACGGCTTCGCCCACCTGCGCAGCGACGCGCAGATGCACGGCCTGGCCGACGCCGCACGCAGCCGAAGCGAGGCCGACTGGCTGGTCGGCATCAACGGCACGCGCTCGATGACGGCGTTCAATTCGCGCGACGGCGGCTTCTTCCTGACCACCGTCGGCCGCGTGCAGACGCCCACGCTGTCGATCATGGTCGAGCGCGAGGAGAAGATCCGCAGGCACGTTCCGCGCGACTACTGGGAGATCAAGGCCGACTTCAAGGCCGCCGCCGGCAGCTACGCGGCCAAGTGGTTCGACCCGAAGTTCAAGAAGGATGAGGATGGCGACCGTCGCGCCGACCGGCTCTGGAACGAGCGCGACGCGCAGGCCATCGCCGACGCGGTGCGCGGCGGCAGCGGCATCGTCACCGAGGAAGCCAAGCCGAGCAGCCAGGCCAGCCCGCTGCTGTACGACCTGACGACGCTGCAGCGCGAGGCCAACGGCCGCTTCGGCTTCTCGGCCAAGACCACGCTCGGCCTGGCGCAGGCGCTGTACGAGAAGCACAAGGTGCTGACCTACCCGCGCACCGATTCACGCGCGCTGCCCGAGGACTATCTGGGCACCGTCAGGCAGACCTTCGAGATGATCGCCGGCGAAGAGCTGCCGGGGCCGCTGCGCGGCCTGGCCGCGCACGCCGCCAAGGGGCTGGCCGACGGCTACCTCAAACCGAGCAAGCGCATCTTCGACAACAGCAAGGTGTCGGACCACTTCGCGATCATCCCGACGCTGCAGCCGCCGCGCAGCCTGACCGAGGCCGAGGCCAAGCTCTACGACATGGTCGTCAAGCGCTTCATCGCGGTGTTCTACCCGGCGGCCGAATACCTGGTCACGACCCGCGTCACGAAGGTCGCGGCGCTGGGGGCTGAGCAGCACTTCCAGACCAGCGGCAAGGTGCTGGTCAACCCGGGCTGGCTGGCGGTCTACGGCAAGGAGGCACAGGACGAGGATGCCAACCTGGTCGCGGTGCAGCCGGGCGAGACGGTGATCAACGAAGCCATCGACGTCAATGCACTGAAGACGCGGCCGCCGGCACGCTACAACGAGGGCACCTTGCTCAGCGCGATGGAAGGTGCGGGCAAGCTGATCGACGACGACGAGCTGCGCGAGGCGATGGCCGAGAAGGGGCTGGGTACGCCGGCCACGCGAGCGGCGATCATCGAAGGGTTGATCGCCGAGAAGTACATCCACCGCGACGGCCGCGAACTGGTGCCCACCGCCAAGGCGTTCCAGTTGATGACGCTGTTGCGCGGGCTGGACATCGAGGACCTGACCAAGCCCGAGCTGACCGGCCACTGGGAGTACCAGCTCGCCGAGATGGAGCACGGGCGGCTGTCGCGCGAGCGCTTCATGAAGGACATCGCGGCGATGGCCGAGCGCATCGTGCGCAAGGCCAAGGAGTACGACCGCGACACCATCCCGGGCGACTATGCGACGCTCGCCACGCCGTGCCCGAACTGCGGCGGCGTGGTCAAGGAGAACTACCGCCGCTACACCTGCACCGGCGCTGCCGGTGCCGGTGCCGGTGCGGGCGCATCGGCCCCGGCCATCGACGGCAGCGAGGGCTGCGGCTTCTCGATCACCAAGATCCCCGGCGCGCGCAGCTTCGAGCTGGACGAAGTCGAGACGCTGTTGCGCGACAAGAAGATCGGCCCGCTCGAGGGCTTTCGCTCGAAGGCCGGCTGGCCCTTCAGCGCCGAGCTGCGGCTGGTGCGCGACGACGAGATCGGCAACTGGAAGCTCGAGTTCGACTTCGGCGAAGACGCCAGGAAGGCCGCCGCTGACGGCACGCCGGTGGACTTCAGCGGCCTGCCGTCGATGGGGGTGTGCCCCAAGTGCAAGGGCCATGTCTACGAGCACGGCGCCAACTACGTCTGCGAGCACAGCGTCGGCGCGCATGTGACGTGCGACTTCAAGACCGGCAAGATCATCCTGCAGCAGCCGGTGTCACACGCGCAGGTGACGCGATTGCTCGCCACCGGCAGGACCGAACTGCTCGACGGCTTCGTCTCGAATCGCACCAAGCGCAAGTTCAAGGCGCACCTGGTCTGGGACCCGAAGGAAGGCAAGGTTGGGTTCGAGTTCGCGCCGCGCGCGGTCAAGGCGCCGGCGGCGAAGAAGACCGCCGCCAAGAAGGCGGTCGCGGCCGAGTGAGGGTCCGCGGCGGCGCGGCGCTGCGGGCCGCGCCGCGGTGCCGGATTTGCGTGCATCATGCGACCCGGCTCTGCCCTTTCGAGGAGATCCCAATGAGACGATCAACGAGTCTTGCACTGGCCGCCGCGGCCATCGCTGCCGCGCCGCTGGCCCAGGCCGGCGGTTTCACGCTCACCAGCCCGACGATCAAGCCGGGCGCAACA
The DNA here is from genome assembly GCA_037442725.1 of Burkholderiales bacterium. Lineage (GTDB taxonomy): Bacteria > Pseudomonadota > Gammaproteobacteria > Burkholderiales > Burkholderiaceae_C > Pseudaquabacterium. The sequence continues at coordinate 3,595 of JBBIPS010000335.1, forward strand.
CTGACCGAGGCGCAGATCTTCAACGGCTTCGGCTGCAGCGGCAAGAACATTTCACCGGCGCTGAAATGGAGCGGCGCGCCCGCCGGCACCAAGAGCTTCGCGATCACGCTCTACGACCCGGACGCGCCCACCGGCTCGGGCTGGTGGCATTGGGTCGTCTA
>JBBIPS010000336.1:0-3755 GCA_037442725.1 Burkholderiales bacterium
CATCCGGGCGCTCGCGCAGGCGATCGAGGCCGAGGGCATGGAGGTGCTCGGCGTCACCAGCTACGGCGACCTGAGCCAGTTCGCGCAGCAGCAAAGCCGCGCCAGCGCCTTCATCCTGTCCATCGACGACGAGGAGTTCACCCCCGGTCCGGATCTGGACCCCGCGGTGTTGAACCTGCGCAACTTCATCGAGGAAGTGCGCTTCAAGAACGCCGACGTGCCGATCTACGTCTACGGCGAGACCAAGACCAGCCGCCACCTGCCCAACGACATCCTGCGCGAGTTGCACGGCTTCATCCACATGTTCGAGGACACGCCCGAGTTCGTCGCGCGCCACATCATCCGCGAGGCCAGGAGCTACCTCGACGGCCTGGCGCCGCCGTTCTTCAAGGCGCTGATGGACTATGCGCAGGACGGCTCGTACTCGTGGCACTGTCCGGGCCACTCGGGCGGCGTGGCCTTCCTGAAGAGCCCGGTGGGGCAGATGTTCCACCAGTTCTTCGGCGAGAACATGCTGCGCGCCGACGTCTGCAATGCGGTCGAGGAGCTCGGCCAGCTTCTCGACCACACCGGGCCGGTGGCGGCGAGCGAGAAGAACGCCGCGCGCATCTTCAACGCCGACCACTGCTTCTTCGTCACCAACGGCACCAGTACCAGCAACAAGATGGTCTGGCACCACACGGTGGCGCCGGGCGACGTCGTGGTGGTCGACCGCAACTGCCACAAGTCGATCCTGCACTCGATCATCATGACCGGCGCGGTGCCGGTGTTCCTGACGCCCACGCGCAACCACTACGGCATCATCGGCCCGATCCCGCAATCCGAGTTCACGCGCGCGGCGATCGAGCGCAAGATCGCCGCCCACCCGCTGCTGCAGGGCGTCGATGCCAAGGCCGTGCGGCCGCGCATTCTTGCGCTGACGCAGAGCACCTACGACGGCGTGCTCTACAACACCGAGACCATCAAGGGCATGGTCGACGGCTACGTCGAGAGCCTGCACTTCGACGAAGCCTGGCTGCCGCACGCGGCGTTCCACAAGTTCTACGGCAGCTTCCACTCGATGGGTCGCAGCCGGGCGCGGCCCAGGCAGGCGATGGTCTACGCCACGCAGTCGACGCACAAGCTGCTGGCCGGGCTGTCGCAGGCCTCGCAGGTACTGGTGCAGGACTCGCAGACCGTCAAGCTGGACCGGCCGCTGTTCAACGAGGCCTACCTGATGCACACCAGCACCAGCCCGCAGTACGCGATCATCGCCAGTTGCGACGTCGCAGCGGCGATGATGGAGCCGCCCGGCGGCCCGGCGCTGGTCGAGGAGAGCATCAAGGAGGCGCTGGACTTCCGGCGCGCGATGCGCAAGGTCGACAAGGAGTTCGGCCGCGACTGGTGGTTCAAGGTCTGGGGCCCGGACAAGCTGGCCGAGGCGGGCATCGGCAGCGCCGAGAACTGGATCCTCAAGGCCAACGACAAGTGGCACGGTTTCGGCGACCTGGCGCCGGGCTTCAACCTGCTCGACCCGATCAAGAGCACGATCATCACGCCCGGGCTCGACGTCAGCGGCAAGTTCGCCAGGACCGGCATCCCGGCCGGCATCGTCACGCGCTTCCTCGCCGAGCACGGCGTCGTGGTCGAGAAGACCGGGCTGTACTCGTTCTTCATCATGTTCACGATCGGCATCACCAAGGGCCGCTGGAACACGCTGCTGACGGCGCTGCAGCAGTTCAAGGACGACTACGACAAGAACGTGTCGATCTGGCGCATCCTGCCCGAGTTCTGCGCCGCGCAGCCGCAGTACGAACGCATGGGTCTGCGCGACCTGTGCCAGGCCATCCACGAAACCTACGCCAAGGGCGACATCGCGCGCCTGACGACCGAGATGTACCTGTCCGACCTGCAGCCGGCGATGAAGCCGAGCGATGCCTACGCTCGCATCGCGCACCGCGACACCGAGCGCGTCGAGATCGACGCGCTGGAAGGGCGCATCACGACCTCGATGTTGACGCCATACCCGCCGGGCATCCCGCTGCTGATCCCGGGCGAGCGCTTCAACCGCAAGATCGTGCAGTACCTGCGCTTCACGCGTGAGTTCAACGCGGCGTTCCCGGGCTTCCACACCGATGTGCACGGGCTGGTCGAGCAGGACGATGGCCGCGGCGGCAAGCGCTACGCGGTGGACTGCGTTCGCGGTTGACGCAGCGGCGGGTGGCTCGCTGCGCGTCTTTCGGGGCCGGCGTCAGCCCTCGGGGTTGCTGGCCGCCATCTGGCTGAAGCCGCCGTCGACATACATGATCTCGGCGCTGACACCGGCGGCCAGGTCGGACAGCAGGAAGGCCGCGGCGTTGCCGACATCGTCGATCGTGATGGCACGCCGGATCGGCGTGGCGGCGGCGAAGCCGGTGAGGAGCCTGCCGAAGTCCTTGATGCCCGAGGCCGCCAGCGTCTTGATCGGGCCGGCCGAGATGCCGTTGACGCGAATGCCGCGTGGGCCCAGGCCCTGCGCCAGGAAGCGCACCGCCGACTCGAGCGACGCCTTGGCCAGCCCCATCGTGTTGTAGTTGGGGACGTAGCGCACCGCGCCCAGGTAGGTCAGCGTGAGCAGCGCGGCGCCGCTGCGCAACCGCGGCAGTGCCGCCTTGGCCAGGGCCGGGAAGCTGTACGAAGAGATGTCGTGCGCGATGCGGAAGTTCTCGCGCGTCATGCCGTCGAGGAAGTCGCCGGTGATGGCCTCGCGCGGAGCGAACGCGATGGCGTGGACGAAGCCGTCGAACTGCTCCCAGGACTGCCCGAGCTGGTCGAACAGCCGCTCGATGTGCGCATCGTCGGCGACGTCGCACTCGAATACCAGGCGCGAGCCGAATTCGGCGGCGAACTCGGTGATGCGCTCCCTGAAGCGCTCGCCCTGGTAGCTGAAGGCCAGCTCGGCCCCCTCGCGATGGCAGGCCCGGGCGATGCCGTAGGCGATGGAGCGGTTGTTCAGCAGCCCCGTGATCAGCAGGCGTTTGCCGGCGAGAAAGCCCATGGGTCGAGATCCTGTGGTGGTCGGCTCGGTGACCGCGCCATTCTCGCATGCAGGTCGCGGCCGCCAGCCCGTTGTTGCTGCACCGAGGCAGGCGGGCTATAATCCACGCTCTGTTTTCGAGCCTGTTGTCGAGCCGATTGGGCGGATTCATCCAGCCCTTTTTTTTTGCTCGATCGATTGTGCTCGAGGCCTGGTGTTCGAATTGATTTTGTGCTCTGGTGCTGATTTTTCGGGCCGGCCGATGCCGGCGAGCAGGGGTGACCGGCGCGTGGCGGCGGCCGGCGGCTTACGAGGACCACAGTCGGGACGATGAACTGGCAGCTTGCAATCGAGCGCACCGTGACCGGGATGGGCTTTGAACTGGTCGACGTCGAGCGATCGGCGGGTGGGCTGCTGCGTGTGTACATCGACCGCGTCGCCGGGGGCCTCTACGAAACCGGCCCGGGCGAGGCGGTGACGGTCGAAGACTGCGAACTCGTCACGCGCCAGTTGCAGTATGTGCTCGAAGTCGAGGCGGCGGAGTATGCCCGGCTCGAGGTGTCGTCGCCGGGCCTGGACCGCCGGCTGCGCAGACCGGCGGACTGGCAGCGCTTCGCCGGCTGCGAGGTCGAACTCACGCTGCGCCAGCCGTTCGAGAACCGGCGTCGCTGGCGTGGCGAGTTGCAGCCGCACGGTGCCGGCTGGCGCCTGCTGGTGCGCGAGGCCGCGGCCCGGGCGCCGGTCAAGCCGGGGTCCGGAC
>JBBIPS010000337.1:0-3751 GCA_037442725.1 Burkholderiales bacterium
CCGCCCGCACTCGCGCGCAGACGCCGGCACACGCTTGCAAGCACTGGCGCACGCACCCGTCCCGCAGCGCGCCGGGCGCGATCGAGTGGCCACGGCGCGGGCGGTACAGTGCGAGGATCGATGACACCGGAGACCCGTCCATGTCGATCCGCCGCCGCACCCTGCTCGTCGCCGGCCCGGCCCTGCTGGCCACGCCGTCGCTCGTCGCCGCGCAGGCGCTCGAGAAGCCCCGGCTGACGCTGGCGGTGGGTGGCAAGAACCTGCTGTACTACCTGCCGCTGACGATCGCCGAGCAGCTCGGCTACTTCAAGGCCGAGGGGCTCGAGCTGACCATCGTCGACTTCGCCGGTGGCTCGCAGGCGCTGCGCGCGCTGGTCGGCGGCAGCGCCGACGTGGTCAGCGGCGCCTTCGAGCACACCGTCAACATGCAGGCCAAGGGCCAGCACCTGCGCGCCGTCGTGCTGATGGGCCGCGCACCGCAGATCGTGCTCGGCGTCAACCCGAAGACGATGCCGCAGTTCAGGACCGTGGCCGACCTCAAGGGCAGGAAGATCGGCGTCACCGCGCCCGGCAGCTCGACCAACGTGATGGCCAACTTCGTGCTCGCCAAGGCGGGACTGAAGCCCGGCGACGTCAGCATCATCGGCGTCGGCGCCGGCAGCGGCGCGGTGGCGGCGATGCGCGCCGGGCAGATCGACGCGATCTCGAACCTCGACCCGGTGATCTCGCTGCTGCAGCGCTCGGGCGACCTGAGGATCGTCTCCGACACGCGCATCGTCGCCGAAGCCGACAAGGTGTTCGGCGGCCCGATGCCGGCGGGCTGCCTGTACCTGCAGCAGGCCTTCATCGACAAGCACCCGCACACGGTGCAGGCGCTGGCCAACGCCATCGTCCGCGCCGACAGGTGGATCCAGTCCGCAGGTGCCGCCGACATCATCAGGACCGTGCCCGAGAGCTACCTGCTCGGCGACCGCGCGGTCTACATCGACGCCTTCCGCGCGGCGCAGGGGGCGCTGTCGCGCGACGGCGTGTTCCCCGAGGCCGGCGCCGAGACGGCGCGCCGCGCGCTGGCCAGCATCGACCCCGCGATCGCCAAGGCCACGCTCGACCTGAAGGCGGTCTACACCAACGACTTCGCCCGCGCCGCCAACGCGAAGTACCCGAAGGGGTGAGCGCGGGCGTCGATGCGTCGCTGCGCACGGGTCGACGCCCCGCGATCCGCCGCCACAGCCAAGCTGTGACGTGGCTGGACTCCCGCCCCCGACCGACCCGGCTCGACCCGCTCTGATGCCCATCGCCGCCCTCGAACTGCACGACGTCGCCTGCACCTTCGTCGCGCGCGACGACCCCGGCCAGCGCTACACCGCGGTGGCCGGGGTGACGCTGCGCGTCGGCGCGGGCGAGTTCGTCAGCGTCGTCGGCCCCACCGGCTGCGGCAAGAGCACGCTGCTCAACGTCGGCGCCGGGCTGCTCGCGCCGAGCACCGGCACGGTCAGCGCTTTCGGCGCGCCGCTGGCCGGCATCAACACGCGCGCCGGCTACATGTTCCAGGCCGAGAGCCTGATGCCCTGGCGCACCGCGCTGGCCAATGTGATGGCCGGGCTCGAGTTCCGCGGCGTCGCAGCGGGCGCGGCGCGTGCGCAGGCCGAGGACTGGCTGCGTCGCGTCGGCCTGGCCGCCTTCGGCGAGCGCTATCCGCACCAGATGTCGGGCGGAATGCGCAAGCGCGCCAGCCTGGCGCAGGTGCTGGTGCTCGACCCCGACATCATCCTGATGGACGAGCCGTTCTCGGCGCTCGACGTGCAGACGCGGCAGTTGATGGAAAACGAGCTGCTCGCGCTATGGCAGGGCGCAGGCGCTGCTCACGCCGGTGGTCCAGCGAGCACGCTTGCGACCGCTGCGACACAGGGCCGGTCGGCCGTCGCGGGGGGCACGCATCGGCGCAAGGCGGTGCTGTTCATCACGCATGACCTGGACGAAGCGATCGCGCTGTCCGACCGCGTCGTCGTGATGAGCGCCGGCCCGGCCTCGCACCCGATCGGCGAATTCACGATCGACCTGGCGCGCCCGCGCGACGTCGCCGAGGTGCGCACCGACCGCCGCTTCGTCGAGCTGCACCAGGCGATCTGGGAGGTGCTGCGCGGCGAGGTGCTCGAGGGCTACCGGCAGCAGTTGCAACTGAAGGCCGCGTGACCATGTGGCGTCGGCTCAAACCCAACCGGCGCAATCTGCGCTTCTGGCAGGTCGGCTTGCTGGTGGCGATCTGCGCGCTCTGGTATGTGCTGACAGCGCCCGGCCTGGTGCCGCCGATCTTCTTTGCCGACGACCGGCAGGCGGCGTTCTTCTTCGGCGAGCCGGTCGAGGTGGCGCGCCGCATCTGGCGCTGGTTCGCCGTCGACGCCGACATCTACGCCCACCTCTGGGTGACGCTGGTCGAGACGGTGCTGGCGTTCGTCGTCGGCGCCGCGGCCGGCCTCGGCGGCGGGCTGTGGCTGGCGCTTGCGCCGATGGCCTCGGCGCTGCTCGAGCCGTACGTGAAGGCGCTGAACTCGATGCCGCGCATCATCCTGGCGCCGATCTTCGCGGTCTGGTTCGGCCTGGGCATCGCGAGCAAGGTGGCACTGGGCGTGACGCTGGTGTTCTTCATCGTCTTCTTCAACGTCTACCAGGGCGTCAAGGAGGTCAGCCCGGTGATCCTGGCCAACGCGCGCATGCTCGGCGCCGGGCGACGCCAGTTGCTGCGCCATGTCTACCTGCCGAGCGCGACGAGCTGGGTCTTCAGCTCGCTGCACACCAGCGTCGGGCTGGCCTTCGTCGGCGCCGTGGTCGGCGAGTACCTGGGCTCGGCCAGCGGCGTGGGCTACCTGATCCACCAGGCCGAGGGCGTCTTCGACATCAACAGCGTGATGGCGGGCATCCTGGTGCTGACCGGCTTCGCGCTGGTGCTCGACGGCGCGGTCGGCCGCATCGAGCGGCGGCTGATGAAGTGGCAGCCGCGCGTCGCCGAGGCCGAGAAGCTTTGACGCGGGCTCCGGCAGTGCGGCCGCTGCGCAGCGCCCGGCCAGTGCGCAGCCTGCGGGCCGGGCTGCTCGTCGTGCTGGCGACGCTGTCGATCGGCGCGGCGGCTCTGGCCGGCCTGCTCTGGCTCGGCCTGGAGAACACGCCGCTGGTGGTGCGCGACAGCCGCATCACGCCCGACGACGTCGGCCAGGCGCTGCGCCTGCTGCAGGCGCACAACCCGCGTCGCGCGATTCCGGGCGTGCCGCGCACGCTGGTGCTGACCGAGCGCGAGGTCGAGCTGCTGCTGAACCAGGCCACCAACCGCGTCGTCGCGTCGTCGAGCCACGTTGTGCTGCTGCGCGGCCGGCTGGCCTGGCAAGCCAGCATCGAGCTGCCGCCCAACCCGTTCGGCCGCTGGCTCAACGTCGACCTCTGGGGTGCCGAGACCGACACGCTGCCGGTGGTCGAGCGGCTGCGCATCGGCCGCCTCGCGCTGCCGGCGGCGCTGGCCGACGCGCTGCTGCGCGCGCTGGCCGTGCGCGTCGACGCGCGCGACGCGGTCCCCGAGACGGACGAGCAGAACAACACGGCCGTCCTTCACCCCGCCGTCGGGCGCGGGAACGTGGTCCACCTCACCGCGGTGCCGATCGTCCAGGGCGGCGCCACGGGCTCGACGCCCGACCTGACCTCGACCGTCACGGCGGTGTGGCCCTTCAAGAACGTCGAGACCAAGGTCCGCGCGCCGTACACC
>JBBIPS010000338.1:0-3687 GCA_037442725.1 Burkholderiales bacterium
ATCGGCGTGGCCGGCAGCCGGCCCGACGACGACGGCGACGCCGCCGGCCTGGTGGCGCGCGCAGACGCCCGGCTCTACGCCGCCAAGCGCGACGGGCGCGGACGCGTCTGCGCCGAGGCGGGGGCGCAGGCACCGGGATCCGCGCGCTGAGCGGCGCTCGACCTTGCGTCATAATAGGTGCGTCTGGAATGCACCTTTCGATGCGACTCACCCGCTTCACCGACTACAGCCTGCGCGTGCTGATCTACCTGGCGGCCGAGCCCGGGCGCCGGGCCACGATCGCCGAGATCGCGGGCGCCTTCGCGGCCAACGTCAACCACCTTACGAAGGTCGTGCACTTCCTGGGCCGGCAGGGTTGGCTGGCCACGCTGCGCGGCAAGGGCGGAGGCGTCGGGCTGGCGCAGGCACCGCAGGCGATCAGGGTCGGCGAGGTGGTGCGCCGGGCCGAAGGCGCCGACCAGACCGCCGAGTGCTTCGACCGCGCCACCAACACCTGCACCATCGCACGCATCTGCCGGCTGCACGACGTGCTGCAGGAGGCTGCGGATGCCTTCCATGCGGTGCTGGATCGCACCACGCTGGCCGACCTGGTGAGCAACCGCCGGGCGCTGGCGCGCGTGCTGTTCGTCGCAGCACCCGTCGCCGCACCCGCGCCGGCTGCGTCGACGACCGCCGCGATCCGGGCACTGACGCGCGGCGCAGCGCGCGCATCGACACCTCCGCAGCCGACGACCGGCAGGCGTTGATGGCCACGCTGATGACGATCGAGGAACCCGCGCGAGCCGCACGCGCGCAGCCCGCCTGGGCGCTGTGGCAACTCGGCTTTCGGCCTTTCTACCTGCTGGCCAGCATCTTCGCCGCGCTGTCGGTGCCGTTGTGGGCGCTGCAGTACGCCGGCTGGATCGACCACGCCTATCTGCGCGGCCCGCTGTGGCACGCGCACGAGATGCTGTTCGGCTACGCGCTGGCGGTGATCGTCGGCTTCCTGTTCACCGCCGGACGCAACTGGAGCGGCCAGCCGACGCCGAGCGGGCGCGCGCTGCAGGCGCTGGCGCTGCTCTGGCTGGCCGGCCGCGTGCTGGTCCTCACGCCGTGGGCGACGGCCGCGGCACTGGTCAACGTCGCCTTCCCGCTCGCCGCCGCGCTCGGCCTGGGGCGCGCGCTGGTGGCCGCCGGCAACCGGCGCAACTACTTCTTCGTCGGCCTGCTGGTGCTGCTGGCGGTGGCGCAGGCTCTGGTGCACGCGGGACAGTTGCACTGGCTCGACCTGCCCGGCGCGCCCGGCCTGCCCGCCGGCCTCGACCTGGTGCTGCTGATCATGACGGTGATGGCCGGGCGCGTCGTGCCGATGTTCACCAACAACGGCGTTCCCGGTGCCGCCGCCGGGCGCAACGTGTGGATCGAGCGCACGGCCGTCGGCAGTGTCGTTGCACTGCTGTTGATCGACGCTCTGGGCCGCGCGCTCGGCCCGTGGCAAGCCGACCTGTCCGGCCAGCTCGCTCGTGACGCGGCTGCGCTGCAGGGTGCCCAGCGCGGCGCCTGGCTGCCGGGCCTGGTCCTGCTGGCGGTGCTGGTCGTCGCGACCGTCGCGCACGCCGCGCGCCTGCTGCTCTGGCAGCCCTGGACGACGGGTCGCAACCCGCTGGTCTGGATCCTGCACGCCGCGTACGCCTGGATCCCGCTGCATCTGGCGCTGCGCGCCGCGACCGCGCTCGGCTGGGTCGCCGCGGCGCCGGCGACGCACGCGCTGACGGCCGGCGCAATCGGCGCATTGACGATCGGCATGATGACGCGCACCGCACGCGGCCACACGGCGCGCCCGCTGCGTGCCGATCGCTATGACATCGTCTGCTACAGCGCGGTGCTGGCGGGCGCCGCGGTGCGCGTGGTCGTGCCGCTCGTCTGGCCGGCGGCGCAGGTGCACGCGGTGCTGGGTTCGGCGCTGCTGTGGTCGGCCGGCTTCGCGCTCTATGCCTGGCACTACGCCCCGTGGCTGTGCCGCGCGCGGCCCGACGGCAGGCCGGGCTGAACATCGCGCTCGCTCGCGCCGCCACGCGCGCTGCCGTGCACCGGCACGACGGCCGGTCGGGGACGCGCCAACCCGCAACCGGCCCGTCGATTCCCGGTGACAACCCCGGCGCCTTGACCCCTCACTGACGATGCCAACGCACCCCGCCCCCACCGTCGTGCCGATCCTGCCGCTGGCGCAGGACGCAGAGTTCGTCTCGATGTACGAGCGCCAGCCCAAGATCTACCCGCGCTCGGTGCGCGGCTGGTTCGCACGCTGGCGCTGGACCCTGGTGTGGCTGACGCAGGCGCTGTTCTACGGCGCGCCGTGGCTGAGGTGGCACGGCCAGCCGGCGCTGCTGTTCGACCTCGACGCGCGCCGCTTCAACGTGCTCGGGCTGGTGCTGTACCCGCAGGACTTCATCTACCTCACCGCGCTGCTGGTGATCGCCGCGCTGGCGCTGTTCTTCTTCACCGCGGTGGCCGGGCGGCTGTGGTGCGGCTACGCCTGTCCGCAGACCGTCTACACCGAGATCTTCCTGTGGGTCGAGCGCCGCATCGAGGGCGACCGGTTGGCCCGCATGCGGCTGGACGCCGCGCCGTGGGGCGCCGCCAAGCTCGCGCGCAAGGGCGCCAAGCAGGCGGCGTGGCTGGCCATCGGCCTGGCCACCGGCTTCACCTTCGTCGGCTACTTCACGCCGATCCGCACGCTGGCGAGCGAGCTGACGAGCCTGTCGATGTCACCGTGGGAGGCGTTCTGGGTGCTGTTCTACGGCCTGGCCACCTACGGCAATGCGGGTTATCTGCGCGAGCAGATGTGCAAGTACATGTGCCCCTACGCGCGCTTCCAGAGCGCGCTCATCGACCCGGACTCGCTCGTCATCACCTACGACGCCGGCCGTGGCGAGCCGCGCGGTTCGCGCCAGCGCGGCAGCGACGCGGCCGCGCTCGGCCGTGGCGACTGCATCGCCTGCACGCTGTGCGTGCAGGTCTGCCCGACCGGCATCGACATCCGCAACGGTCTGCAGAACGAATGCATCGGCTGCGCCGCGTGCATCGACGTCTGCGACGACGTGATGGACAAGATGGGCTCGCCGCGCGGGCTGATCCGCTACGCCACCGAGAACGGCGTGGCCAGGCACTGGAGCCGGGCGCAGATGCTCAGGCGCGCGCTGCGCCCGCGCGTGCTCGTCTACGGCGCGGTGCTGGTGGCGGTGAGCACGGCATTCGCCGTCAGCCTCGCGCTGCGCAGCCCGTTCCACGTCGACGTCATCAAGGACCGCAACACGCTGGCGCGGCTGACCGAGGATGGCCGCATCGAGAACGTCTACCGGCTGCAGGTCATGAACAGCAGCGGCCAGCCGCAGAGCTATCGCGTCAGCGTGAGCGGCGTGGCCGGCCTGGCGCCGGCCGGCAACCCGGGCCTGACGCTGCCCGCCGCACAGATCGGCACGATCGCGCTGCGGCTGACGCTGCCGATCGAGGCCGCGCGGGCGCTGCAGGGCAGGTCGACCCCGATCGTCCTCGAGATCGCCGCGACCAGCCCGGGATTCGAAGGCACCCACGTCGTGCGCGAGAAGTCGACCTTCCTGGTGCCGCGCTGAAGCGCTGCGGCAGGCCGGGCGCCGCCGGCGCTGCGCCGCCACCGTGCCGTGGCCCGCCGCGGGGCCGGCAACGTCG
>JBBIPS010000339.1:0-3684 GCA_037442725.1 Burkholderiales bacterium
GGCGACGGAGCGGCGCGCCGCACCCGTGGCGCCGCCGCCGACGCTGGCCGACGTGGCCGGGCTCACGCGCGACGCCGACTTCACGCGCTTCGTCGCGCCGGACGTGGCCGGCGAGGTCAGGAATGCCGCACTGCGAAAGCTCTTCACCGACCCGCGCTTCAACGTGATGGACGGCCTGGACACCTACATCGACGATTACAGTCGACCCGACCCGTTGCCCGCGAGCATGCTGCGCCGGATGGTGCAATCGACGGCGCTCGGGCTGTTCAGCGACGACAGCGACGACCGCGACGTGGCGACGACCGCGGCCGCCGGCGGCTCAGGCCTCACCCCGATACCGGTCCGCACGCCCGCCGCGCCGGGCTCCCCCCTCCTCGAAGTCGACACCGCCCCCGATGAAGACCCTGATCTGCGATTGCAACCGGACGCTGCCGCTGGACCCGAAGGCGCTGAGCCAGGCGCTCGCGGCGACCCCGGGCGCCAGCGCTGACGGCCTCGATACCGTCCACACGCTGCTGTGCCGGCGCGAGGCCGGCGTCTTCCAGCGCGCGGCCAGGTCGGGCGACGACCTGCTGGTGGCGTGCACGCAGGAGAGCCGCCTGTTCCTCGACCTGAACGCCGCGACCGAGGGTGCCCCGGCGGCCGAGCGTCCCGCGGCAGGACCGGCCGGCGCGTGGCGGCCGATCCGTTTCGTCAACATCCGCGAGACCGCCGGCTGGTCGAAGGATGCGCGTGGCGCGACGCCCAAGATCGCCGCGCTGATCGCCGCTGCGCAGCGGCCCGACCCAGCACCGGTGCCCACCGTCGGTTACCGCTCGGGCGGGCGTTGCCTGGTGATCGGCTCGGCCGACGCCGCCGAGCAGGCCGCGGCGATGCTGGCCGACAAGCTCGACGTGATCGAGCTCGTCGATCGTCCGGGCGGCGCGCTGGCGCAGGTGCATGCGCGCGCCGTCCACGCCGGCCGGCTGACGCGCCTGGTGGGCTGGCTCGGCGCGTTCGAGGCCGAGTGGGAATCGGCCAACCCGATCGACCTCGAGCTGTGCACGCGCTGCAACGCCTGCATCGACGCCTGCCCCGAGGGCGCGATCGACTTCAGCTACCAGGTCGACCTGGCACGCTGCAGGAGCCACCGCGATTGCGTCCGGGTGTGCGACGCCGCCGGCGCGATCGACTTCGAGCGGGCAGCGCAGACCGGCACCGAGTCGGTCGACCTGGTGCTCGACCTGCGCGCGCAGTCGGCCTTCGCGATGCATCAGCCGCCGCAGGGCTACTTCCACGTCGGTGCCGATGAGCGCAAGCGCATCGCCGCCGTGCTGCAACTGCGCGAGCTGGTCGGCGAGTTCGACAAGCCGAGGTTCTTCCAGTACCGCCAGAAGATCTGCGCGCACAGCCGCAACGAGCAGATCGGCTGCAGCGCCTGCATCGACGTGTGCTCGACGCGTGCGATCCGCAGCGATGCCTCGCACAAGGGCCGCGGCCGCGACCAAGGTGACGCGGGCGGCGTCATTGTCGAGCCGCATCTGTGCGTCGGCTGCGGCGCCTGCGCCACCGTCTGCCCGAGCGGCGCGATGGCTTTCGCCTACCCCGGGGCGGTCGATACCGCGGCGCGCCTGCGCATCCTGCTCACGGCCTACGCCAGGGCCGGTGGTCGCGACGCTGCGCTGCTGATCCACAGCCAGGGCGCCGGCCAGCGCCTGGTCGACGACCTCGGCCGTGCCGCACGCACCGACCGCAGCGTGCACGGCGTTCCCTCGCGCGTGCTGCCCGTGGCGGTGTGGCATGTCGCGAGCGTCGGCCTGGAGCTGTGGCTGGCAGCCTTCGCCCAGGGTGCGCGGCAGGTCTGGGTGCTGGCCAGTGACGAGGAGGCACCTGAGTACCACCAGGCGCTGCGCGAGCAAATGGCGCTGGCGCAGGCGATCCTCGGAGGCCTGGGCTACGCCGGCACGCACCTGGCGCTGCTCGAGGTGCGCGACGCGCGCGACCTGGCCACGCTCGACGCCGCACTGCGCGCGGAGCCGGCGCAGGGTGTGCGACAGGCCGCCACCTTCGCGGCGGGCGCCGACAAGCGCGGCACGCTCGAGATGGCGCTCGACCACCTGGTCGCGCAGGCGCCGCTGCAGCCAGACGTCATCGATCTGACCGCGGCCGGCGCGCCGTTGGGCAGCCTGCTGGTCGACGCCGGCAAGTGCACGCTGTGCCTGGCCTGCGTCGGTGCCTGCCCCGAGGCCGCGTTGGCCGACAACGCCGAGCGGCCGCAGCTCAGGTTCATCGAGAAGAACTGCGTGCAATGCGGCCTGTGCGCCAGCACCTGCCCCGAGCGCGCGATCACGCTGCAGCCGCGGCTGTGGCTGGCCGATGCCGGCCGGGCCCGCCGCAGCGCGCGCGTGCTCAACGAGATGCAGCCCTATGTCTGCGTGCGCTGCGGCAAGCCGTTCGGCACGCTGCGCGCGATCGAGAACATGCTGGCCAGGCTGGCTGGCCACAGCGCGTTCCAGGGCGCGGCGGCCGAGCGGCTGAAGATGTGCGCCGACTGCCGCGTGATCGACATCCACACCCATCCGGACGAAACCCGCATCACCGACCTCTGACCGACGATGACCGATCCGACCCCGCACACGCTGAGTCTGGCCAGCGCCGGTGACGGCGAGGAGCTGGCGCGCGCCGAGCTCTACGGCCTGCTGGCGCAACTCTGGTTCGCGGCACCCGATGCCGCGCTGCTGCAACAGTTCGACGTCGCGGCGACGTGCTCGCCCGAACCGGGCGGCTTTCTCGAGGCGCCGTGGCAGGCACTGGTGGGCGCGCTGCGTGCCACCACCGTCGAGGCCGCCGCCGCCGAGTACGACGCGCTGTTCCAGGGCGTCGGCAAGCCCGAGGTGTTCCTGTACGGCTCGTACTACCGGAGCGGCTTTCTCAACGACCGGCCGCTGGCCGCGCTGCGCGCCGACCTGGCACGGCTCGGGCTTGCGCGCGACGAGCAGCGCGGCGAGACCGAGGACCACCTGGCCTACGGCTTCGAGGTGATGCGCTACCTGATCGCCGGCGACGACGTCGCGGTGTGCAACCTCGAACAGCAGCGGCGCTTCTTCCGCGCCCACCTGCAACCCTGGGTCGACAAGCTGTTCGACGCGGTCGAGTCGCACCCCCGCGCCGACACCTGGCGCGCGTTGGCCGCGTTCAGCCGTGCCTTCGTGCAGGTCGAGACGCAGGCCTTCGACATGCTGGAGTCGTGACGTGACGCACCCGGTCGTGCAGCCGGCGATCGCGCGCGCGGACATCACCGGGCTGGTGCTGGCCGGCGGCCGCGGCAGCCGCATGGGCGGCGCCGACAAGGGGCTGCAGAACCACCGCGGCATGCCGCTGGCGCTGCACGCGCTGCTGCGGCTGGCGCCGCAGGTCGGCACGGTGATGATCAACGCCAACCGCAACCTCGGTGCCTACGAATCGATGGGCGCGCTGGTGTGGCCCGATGCGCTGCCCGACTACCCCGGCCCGCTCGCCGGATTCCTGGCCGGGCTCGAGCACTGCGAGACGCCTTACCTCGTCACCGTGCCATGCGATACGCCCGACTTCCCGCCGGACCTGGTCGAGCGCCTGGCACGCGCGCTGCTCGACGCCGACGCCGAGATCGCGCTCGCAGCCACGCGCGAGGAGGGCGTGCTGCGCGCGCAGCCGGTGTTCTGCCTG
>JBBIPS010000340.1:0-3654 GCA_037442725.1 Burkholderiales bacterium
GCTGCGCCGGCGCATTCGGCGGGTCTGACGGCAGCGCCGCCACGCCGGGGCGGTCGCGCGGCAGCGTGACCCAGAACCGGCTGCCGACGCCGGGCTCGCTGTCGAAGCCGATCGCTCCGCCCATCATCTCGACCAGCTTGCGCGCGATCGACAGGCCGATGCCGGTGCCCTCGACCTTGCCGAACTCGGCGCCGAGGCGACGGAACGGCTGGAACAGCTCGTCCCAGCGCTCGCGCGGGATGCCGGCGCCGCTGTCGGCCACGTCCAGCCGCACCGATTCGGGGTCGTCGATGGCAGTGCCGATGCGCACCGAGCCGCCGTCGCGGTTGTACTTCACCGCATTCGACAGCAGGTTGAGCAGCACCTGGCGCAGCCGGGTGCGGTCGGCCCGCACCACGGCCCCCGGCATCGGCGCGACGCTGAGCCGGATGGCGCGCAGCGCCGCCAGCGGCTCGACCATGTGCACGCTCTGGTCGACCAGTTCGGCCAGCTCGATGGCCTCGAGCGACAGGGTCACGCTCCCCGATTCGATGTGCGAGAGGTCGAGCACCTCGCTGATCAGCCCGAGCAGATGGCTGCCGGCACGCACGATCTCGTCGATCCAGCGCTGGTGCCGCGGGTCGAGTCCGCGCTCGGCCTGCATCAGTTGGCCGAAGCCGAGCACGGCGTTCATCGGCGTGCGCAGCTCGTGGCTCATGCGCGAGAGGAACTCGCTCTTGGCCCGGTTGGCGCTCTGCGCCTCGTCGCGCGCGGCCACCAGCTCGCGCGTGCGCTCGGCCACCAGCGACTCGAGCTCGTCGCGGTGGCGCGCCAGTTCGCGCTCGGCGAGCTTGCGCTCGGTGACGTCGATGAACGAGCCCATCATGCGCAGCGGCTGGCCGGTCGGGCCGCGCACCATCGAGGCCGAGACCTGGGCGTCGAAGGTCGAACCGTCGTGGCGTCGCGCCAGCATCTCGCCGCTCCATGCACCCTGCCTGGCGATGGTGTCGATGACCGCCTGGGCATCCTGCGCCTGGCCCCAGTAGGTCTGCGCCAGCGTTCCGATGGCCTGCCCGGCACCGATGCGCCAGAGCCGGCAGAACGCCGGGTTGACGTAGTCCAGCCGGCCCGACAGGTCGGCCAGCGCGATCCCGCTCAGCGAGCTGTCGAGTGCGGCATGGCTGATGCGCAGCGCATCCTCGGCCTGCTTGCGTGCCGAAATGTCCTCGACGATGGCGAAGAACTCGCGCACGCGGCCGGCCTCGTCGCGCTCGCAGCGCACCGCGATCGCGGCGTGCACGATGCGGCCGTCCTTGCGGATGAAGCGCTTGTCGAGCGCATAGCCGTCGCTCGCGCCCGAGAGCACGCGGTCGAACTCGGCCACGTCGGCGGCCAGGTCGTCGGGGTGCGTCAGCTCGGCCCAGGTCAGGCCGCGCAGTTCGTCGACGCTGTAGCCCAGCATGTCGCACAGGCACTGGTTGAAGCGGCCCCAGTGCTTGCTCTGCGCCGTGATCGCCATGCCGACGATGCCGGATTCGAAGAAGTGCCGGAAGCGCTCCTCGCTGCGGCGCAGCGCCGCCTCGGCCTGCACGCGCTCGGTGACGTCGCGGCCGATCGCCAGCACGCCGATGCGCTCGCCCTCGGCGCCGTGCAGCAGCACGTCGTGCCACTCGATGTCGCGCTCGCGCCCGTCGCGCGTCACGATGGCGTTGATGTTGCCCTGCGTCGGCGTGCCGCCGACGGCACGCTGCAGCAGCGCCTTGATGCGCGCGCGATCGCGTTCGGGCAGCATGGCATCGCACCAGTCGCGGCCGCGGAGTTCCTCGAGACTCCACCCGGCGAGCCGCTCGAAATAGGGGTTCACATGCTCGACCCGACCGTCGGGCCGCAGCACCAGCACGATCACCGGCGCCGAGCGCAACACCTGCTCGGCGAGCTGCGTGCCGAGCGACGCCAGCGTCATGGCACGCCGTCCTGCGCGGGTGCGCCGCCGGGGCTTCTTCGAACCCACTCCACCTCGAGCCCCTGCGCCTCGCACCAGCGCCGGGCCAGCTCGGTGTTGGCGGCGTGCTCGAAGGCGAACCAGTCCTCGCGCGCAGCCGGATGGTCGAGCAGCACGTCCTTGAAGTGGCGGAACGGCTTGCGATGCTGCAAGGCGTGCTCGAGCCGCGCGGCCAGCCGCGCGTCTTCGAGGCCGGCGACGAAGTCTTCCATGACGCGAAAGCCCTGGCTCGACTCGAGCGGATCGATCGCCAGGTAGCGTGGGTTGTCCTCGAGGTCCGCCGGGAGGTCGTCCTCATCGACGCCGTCGGAGGCGAAGATCAGCTCACCGCTGTCGCGGTCGAGCCAGTGGCGGCTGGAGTCGACGTCGTCGTGCCATGTCAGCGCGATGATGAGATCCTCGAGATCGATACGCAGGCCCGCCATGGTCACTCCGCCCCTTTCGGTTGCAACGTCGAGGCCGACGCCGGATCGAACCCCCCGCGGGCGGCGCGACCGCTCGAAGTATGGCGCAGCCGGGCCCGTCCGGTCGCCGGGTGCAGCGTCCGACGCGGCCGGCTTCGCGGGCCTGTGTCGCGCCACGGGGCGCACGCCGTCATCGTGCGTGTTGCCCACGCGTTGGCCGACGCACGATGGACGCACCCCGTGCGTGCGCGTCGGAGGCGGCGAGCGCCTCGACGCAGCGGGCGTCAGCGCCGCCGGGGCTCCGTCGCGGTTGCCGGACCGGCCGGCTCGGCCGACTCTGCCGGCGCACCGGCCGGGCCCCTGGCGTCGGGCTTGACCTGTCCGCGCCTGCGTCTGGCGTAGTCCTCGAGTCGGCGCGCCATCGCGTCGAAGGCGCCGCGGACGGCGATGGCGATCTCTTCGTGCGCGTGGTGCTCACCGGCGAAGATCTCGTCGCCGGGAACGCGCACGTCGATCCTGACGGTGTAGTGGTGACCCTGGCGATGCTGGTTGCCGGTGGCCTCCACCGCGACATGGCAACTCATCAACCCGGGGACGATCTGCTCGAGCTTGGCCGCGCGGCGCCGGATGTCGGCCTCCAGCGACGGCAGCGGCACCAGGTCGCGAAAGGTCACTTGCAGTGGCAGCTTCATGGGGCCCCGCGTCGTTGGATGTGGCGTCGATGTTCGGCCTTCGCACACCGGCGACGTTGACCGCGCGCAACGCCGATGCCGGGCACGGCCGAGAATCGAAGCGTCCGGCCCCGCATCCAGATGCCCGAATCGAACACCGACGACTTCCGGATCGACGGCGCCGCCCCGTCCTGGCATGCGCTGCCGGCGGATGACGTGCTGCGTCGCCTCGCCGTGCTGCCCGACGCCGGGCTCGGCAGCGCCGAGGCGCTGCGCCGCCGCATCGAGCACGGCGCCAATGCGTTGCCCGAGCGGCCGGCGCCGGAGCCGTGGCGCATCGTCGCACGCCAGTTCGCGAGCCCGCTGGTCATGTTGCTGCTCGTCGCGGCGGCGCTGGCGCTGGCGCTGGGCGAGTGGCGCGACGCCGGCGTGATCCTGACGGTGGTGCTGGTCAACGCAATCATCGGCGGCGTGCAGGAGGGCCGAGCCGAGCGCTCGATGGCGGCGCTGCGGCGACTGTCGGCGCTGCACGTGCGAGTGCTGCGCGACGGCCGGGAGCAGAACCTCGAAGCGCGCGCCCTGGTGCCCGGCGACCTCC
>JBBIPS010000341.1:0-3606 GCA_037442725.1 Burkholderiales bacterium
CCGCGTCGGCCGCGACGCCCGGCGACGCCGCGCCGCAGCAGGTCGAGATCACCGGCACGGCACCGGACAGCAGCGCCGGGCGGCGACGCTCGACGGCGTCGAAGATCGTCTACGGCCGCGAGGAGCTCGACCGCCTGGGCGACACCACGCTCGGCGAGGTGCTCAAGCGCCTGCCCGGAGTCACTGTCGGCGGCCGCCCCGGGCGCGGCGGCGACATCCGCATGCGCGGGCTGGGCAGCGGCTACACGCAGATCCTGATCGACGGCCAGCGCATGCCGTTCGGCTTCTCGCTCGACGAGGTCGCGCCCGAGCAGATCGAGCGCATCGAGATGATGCGCGCGCCGGTGGCCGAGTACGGCACGCGCGCGATCGCCGGCACCATCAACGTCGTGCTGCGCGAGGACTTCAAGCGCAAGAGCCACGAGGTCAAGCTCGGCCTGGGCAGCGAGGCCGGCCGGCCGCAGGCCAGCGCCTCCTGGCTGCGCAACGGCCAGTCGGCAGGCCTGGGCTACAACCTCACCGGCACGGTCTTCAGGCGTCGCCAGGGCAACGAGACCTGGACACGCGACGTCGGCATCGACGCGCACGGGGCCACCACGCTCGACCAGTCGTCGCACACGCTCTCGACCGACGAGCGCGAGGGCGTCTTCCTGACCTCGCGGCTGCAGTTCAAGCAGGGCGGCGGCGACAGCCTGGAGCTGCAACCGTTCGTCGCCGCGTCGAAGGGGCGCAGCCGCGCCAGCGCCGAGTTGCGGCAGGCGGCGGGCAGCGCGCCGGCGCCGTATGCCAGCGCCGTCTGGGACACCGAGTCGAACCACGCGATGGCGCGCCTGAACGGCAGCTGGGTGCACGCCACCGGCAGCGGCGGGCGACTGCAGATGCGGCTGGGCAGCATGCTCGCGCGCAACGACAGCCTGACGCGGCGCGAGGAGTTCGGCCCGACCGGCACGCGCTCGCGCGAGACAGTCGACGACGGCGCGACGCGCGACCTATCGCTCGATGCCAGCGGCAAGTTCTCGCAGTTGATCGCCGAGCGGCACAGCGCCTCGGTCGGCTGGGAGCTGCAACGCGGCCAGCGCAGCGACCGCCGCACGACGCTGGACAACGGCTTGCCCACGCTCGCCGAGTTCGGCGCCGACCTCGAGGCCGGCACGCTGCGGCTGGCGGCGTTCGCTCAGGACGAATGGGACTGGAGCAAGACCTTCTCGTTCTACGCCGGGCTGCGCTGGGAGGGCATCCGCACCGCGAGCGACTCGGCGCTGCAGCGCGTGACGAACCGCAGCAGCGTCTGGACGCCGCTGGCGCACATGGTGTGGAAGCTGCCCGACGCGCCACGCGACCAGGTGCGGTTGAGCCTGACGCGCAGCTACCGCGCGCCGACGACCGCGCAACTGATCGCGCGGCCGAGCCTGTCCAGCCTCTACCCCGACACCGCCAGGGCCAACGCGCCGATCAGCCCCGATCGCGCCGGCAACCCGGCGTTGAAGCCCGAGCTGGCGCTGGGGCTGGACGCGGCGTTCGAGCATTACCTCGAAGCCGGTGGCATCGTCAGCGCCAACCTGTTCGCGCGCCGCATCGATGACCTGATCCGCACCGTGCGCACGCAGGAGTCGGTGAGCTGGGCCAGCGTGCCGCGCTGGGTGGCGCGGCCGCAGAACATCGGCAGCGCGCTGGCCACCGGGCTCGAGCTCGAAGCCAAGCTGCGCGCCGCCGACCTGTGGGCGACCGACCTGCCCCTGGCGCTGCGCGGCAACGCCAGCTTCTTCGCCTCGCGCGTGGCCCAGGTGCCGGGGCCGAACAACCGCCTGGACCAGCAGCCGGGCTACACCGCCAACCTCGGCTTCGACCTGCCGCTGCGCGGCACGCCGCTCACCGTCGGCGGCAACCTCAACTTCACCCCGGGCTTCGTCGTCCAGCAGATCGACTCGCAGGCCTATCGGCAGGGCGTCAAGCGCGTCCTGGACGCCTACGCGCTGTGGCGCTTCGGCCCGCTGGCGCAGGTGCGGCTATCGCTGTCAAACGCCGCGCCGCGCGACTACGACAGCGCCAGCACCACCGTGCTCGCCGACGGCAGCAGCCAGACCGAGGACACGCTGGCGCGCACCTACACCACGGTCACGCTGCGCGCCGAGCTGCGTTTCTGATCTGCCCGCCCGGCAGCGCCACGACGCAGGCGCGCAGCACCTCGTCCAGCGGCGTGTGCGGCACCGCACCGACGAGCGCACGCAGCCGGGTCTCGTCGAGCCGGTGTGGCCGCTGCCACAGGTAGCGCATCTCGACCAGCGCGCGCAGCATCGGCGAGAACGGCGAGGCCAGCCGCAGCAGTGCCCACGGGAATGCGCCGTGGCGCAGCCGATGGCCGACTGCCGACTCGAGCGCGGCGTGCAGTTCGGCGCCGGTCAGCGTCAACCCGGCGTAATGCAGCGCGCTGTGCGGCGCCAGCGCGTCGCGCCGACGCGCCACCTGCACGAACACCTGCGCCAGGTCGGGCAGGAACGCCCAGGCGTGCTCGAGGTCGTCGGCGCCCATGCGTGTCACCTTGCCGCGGGCGAGGTGCCTGGCGATTGCGAGGTCGAACCAACTGCCGGCGTCGCCGAGAAAGTCACCGGCACGGATCACGATGGTTCTCACCTTGGCGGTCTGCAGCGCCGCCTCGAGCTCGATGCGCAGCCGTGCCTTGGGCGTGTCGCCGACGAACGGCGTCGACTCGGCGAGCAACGGCGGCAGCGCGCGACCGAAGTTGTAGACGTTGCCCGGCAGCATCAGCGTCGCGCCGGTCGCCTCGGCCAGTTCGATGACGGTGGACGTCAGAGGCGGCAGCAACGTGTCCCAATTCGCGTAGTCCGGGTTCAGCGCGTGCACGATCACGTCCGCGCCACGCCCTGCGGCGATCAGCGCGGGCAGGTCGAGCGCATCGGCCTCGACCACGCGCACGCCGTGCGGCAACGGCCCACGCGGCGCGCGGCGCACCTGCGCGATCACGCGCCAGCCGGCGCAGGCAAAGGCCAGCGCAGCGGCGCGGCCGAGGCGGCCATTCGCGCCGAGCACCAGCACGCTGGAAGGGTGGGATTCGATGGCCATGAGGGACGCGTCCGGTTCGAAGAAGGCGCGATCTTGCGGTGCGCCCCACAACTTCGGAAGAGGCATGACGGAATGGCTTCCATCCATGCTTGAATGACGACGCCGCCCCCATCGCGCCCGCAGCCCGCGCCGCAATGCCGCGCGCCAGGCAACGCGCCCCGCTACCCGATTCGATGAATCGCTCCGACATGGCCACCGCCTTCGACCCCGCCACACTCGACTGGAACCTGCTGCGCGCCTTCATCGCCGTCATCGAGCACGGCTCGCTGACGCGCGCGGCGCGGCGCCTGGGGTCGAGCCAGCCGACGCTGTCCCGGCAGATCGCCGCGCTCGAGGCGGCCACCGGCGCACCGCTGTTCGAGCGCGCCGCGCAGCGCCGACTGCAGCGCCGGATGGGTCCGCAAGCCGCCCCACGTCGGCATAGGGCGGCCCCGCCACCGACGGGCGATAGCCGGTCAGCTTCGTCCAGCAGCGCCCGCTTTCGAGGAGTCGGACGATCCGCTGGAGGATCGGGTCGTCGAACGG
>JBBIPS010000342.1:0-3604 GCA_037442725.1 Burkholderiales bacterium
GACGCTGCGGCTGGGCGGCGCTCCGGCGCGACTGGGGCCCGCCGTCGGCGGCGCCGGCGCGCGCGAGATCGTGCTGGCCGTCGGGCCGGGCGGGCATTTCACGTCGGCCGGGGCGATCAACGGTCGCGCGGTGCAGTTCATGGTCGACACCGGTGCCAGCACCATCGCGCTGAGCCAGGACGAGGCCAACCGCATCGGCCTGGATTGGCGGCGCGGCCGGCGCGGCACGGCCAACACCGCCGGCGGCATGGTGCCGGTGCACGCCGTCAACCTCGGCTCGGTGCGCGTCGGCGACGTCGAGGTCTTCAACGTCGACGCCGTGGTGCTGCCGGCCGAGATGCCGATGGTGCTGCTGGGCAACAGCTTCCTGGGCCGCTTCTCGATGCGCCGCGACAGCGACGTGCTCAGGCTCGAGAAGAAGTAGACACGGCTGAGCTGCGGCGCTACTCGCGCGCCGCTGCCGGCGCGACCTCGGGCCGCCTGATTTCGCCGGGAACACGGCGCCGGGCGAACAGCGTGTAGACGGTGGGGACGACGAAGATCGTCAGCAGCGTGCCGAGCGACATGCCGCCGACGATGACCCAGCCGATCTGCTGGCGGCTCTCGGCGCCGGCACCGTGCGCCAGCGCCAGCGGCAGCGCACCGAGCACCATCGCACCGGTGGTCATCAGGATCGGGCGCAGGCGCAGGCTGGCAGCCTCGACCACCGCCTCGCGCACCGCTCGCCCCTGCTGGCGCAACTGGTTGCTGAACTCGACGATCAGGATGCCGTGCTTGGTGATCAGGCCGACCAGCGTGATCAGGCCGATCTGCGAGTAGACATTGAGCGTGCCGCCGCTGAGCTGGATCGCACCGAGCGCACCGACCATCGACAGCGGCACCGACAGCATGATGACGAGAGGGTCGATGAAGCTCTCGAACTGCGCCGCGAGCACCAGGAAGATGAATACCAGCGCCAGCACGAACACCAGACCCAGCGCGCCGCTCGACGAGCGGAACTCGCGCGAGACGCCGTTCAGCTCGGTGGTGTAGCCGGGCTCGAGCACCTTGCGCGTGGTCGCTTCCATGAACTTGAGCGCATCGCCGAGCGCGTAATCCGGCGCCAGGTTGGCGGTGATCGCGACCGAGCGCCGCTGGTTGAAGTGATTCAGTTCGCGCGGGCTCACCGACTCGCGCACCTTGACCAGCGAGGCCAGCGGCAGCATCACCGGCTCGCCGTGCTGATCGGCGCGACCGCGCACGAACAGCCGGGCGATGTCCTCCGGCGTGGTGCGGCCCGCCGACGCGGTCTGCACCAGCACGTCGTACTGGTCGGCGCCGCGCTTGTAGCGCGTCACGGCACGGCCGCCGAGCATCGTCTCGACGGTGCGCGCAACCTGGTCGACGCTGACGCCGGCATCGGCGGCGCGCTCGCGGTCGACCTCGACGAACAGCTCGGGCTTGTTCAGCCGCAGGTCGGTGTCGGGCGCGATGAGCCCGGGATTGCGCGCCATCTCGGCCAGCACGCGCTGCGTCGCCGCCGCCAGGTGCTCGTAGCTGTCGTTGGTGACGATCACCACGTTCACCGGCCGGTCGCGGAAGCCCCCGCCCAGGCTCGGCGGGGTCGACGCGAAGGCATTCACCCCGGGCAGCGAGGCGAAACGCTGCTGCAGCTCGCGCGCGATCTGCTGCATGCTGCGCCGGCGCTGGTCCCAGTCGACCGCACGCATGAACGAGACCGCCTGCGACACGGTCGGGTTGCCCGACGAGACGAAGACCCGGTCGAGCTCGGGAAAGTCCGCCGCGATGCGCTCGATCTCGGCGCCGTAGCGCGCGGTGTACTCGAGCGTGGCGCCATCGGGCGCGTTCACCGAGGCGACGACGACGCCGCGATCCTCGAGCGGCGCGAGCTCGCTGCGCGTGATGCTGTACAACCACGCGCTGCCGGCGCCCGAGGCCAGCATCACCCCCAGCACGATCCAGCGCTGGCCCAGCACGCGGCGCAGCGCCGCGGCATAGCGGCGCGTCAGCCAGGCCAGCAAGCGCTCCATGCCGCGGTCGAAGCGGTTCGGCGCCGGGTTGTGGCGCAGCAGCAGGCTGCACATCATCGGCGTCAGCGTCAGCGCGACGAAACCCGAGACGATCACCGCGCCGGCGAGCGCGAGCGCGAACTCGACGAACAGCCGCCCGGTGCGTCCGGGCGTGAACGCCAGCGGCGCGAACACCGCGGCCAGCGTCAGCGTCATCGCCACCACCGCGAAGCCGATCTCGCGCGCGCCGGTGAGCGCGGCCTGGAACGGCGTCGTCGTGTGGCCGCCGCCCTCCTCGATGTGCCGGAAGATGTTCTCGAGCACGACGATCGAATCGTCGACCACCAGGCCGATCGCCAGCACCAGCGACAGCAGCGTCAGCGTGTTGATCGTGAACCCGGCCAGCGCCATCAGGGCGAAGGTGCCGATCAGGCTGACCGGGATGGTCACCAGCGGGATCACCGACGCGCGCAGCGTGCGCAGAAAGACGAACACCACCAGCGCCACCAGCGCCACCGCCTCGGCGATCGTCACGTACACCGACCGGACCGAGCGGTCGATGAACACCGAGTTGTCGTTGGCGACGCGCACCGCCAGTGCCGGCGGCAGGTCGTGCTGCACCTGCGGCAGCGCCGCGCGCACGCCGGCCGAGATGTCGAGCGGGTTGGCGGTGGCGTTGCGGATCACCCCTGCCGAGACCGCCGGCACGCCGTTCAGGCGCACGCTCTGGCGCTCGCTGGCCGGCGCCTGCTCGATGCGCGCCACGTCCTTGAGCCGCACCGTGAAGCCGCTCGCCACCTTCAGCACCACGTCGCCGAACTGCGCGACGCTGTTCAGGTCGGTGCGCGCGGTGACGTTGAACTCGCGCTGCCAGCTCTCGATGCGGCCGGCCGGCACCTCGAGGTTCTGCCGCCGCAGCGCGTCCTCGACGTCGAGCGTCGTCAGCCGGTAGGCGGCGAGCCGGTCGGGGTCGAGCCAGATGCGCATCGCGAACTTGCGCTCGCCGAAGATCGGCACATCGGCCACGCCCGGGATGGTCTGCAGCCGCGGCTTGACGATGCGGTTGACGACGTCGGTGATCTCGAGCGGCGACATCGTTGCGCTGGTGAACGCCAGCCAGACCACCGGGAAGGCATCGGCCTCGACCTTGGCCACCACCGACTCGTCGGCCGTGTCCGGCAGGCGGGCGCGCACGCGGGCGACCCGGTCGCGCACGTCGGCCGCCGCCGCGTCGGGCTCCTTGCTGAGCTTGAAGCGCACCGTGATCAGGCTGCGCTCGGAGCGCGAGATCGAGGTCAGGATGTCGACGCCGTCGATGCCGGCGATCGAGTCCTCGAGCGGCTTGGTGACCTGCGACTCGATCACCTCCGAGGAGGCCCCGATCAGCACGGTGCTGACGGTGACCACCGGCTCGTCGATGCGCGGGTATTCGCGCACCGCCAGCTTGGTGTACGACACCGCGCCCACCAGCAGCAGCAGCAGCGACATCACGCTGGCGAACACCGGGCGCCGGATCGAGATCTCGGAGATCTTCATCGCGATGCGCGGTTCACGCCCGGCCCGACGCCGGCGCAACAGGCCGGCGGGCCGCGCCC
>JBBIPS010000343.1:0-3588 GCA_037442725.1 Burkholderiales bacterium
GCAGCGCCAGGGGCAGCCACCACGGCACGCGCAGGCGCGGCGCGTGGCTGGCCCACAGCGTGGCGGCGCTGACGGCGGCGCCGAACACGCTGCCGGCGATGACTTCCGACCACGAGTGGGTGTGCAGCAGCACGCGCGACAGCGCCACCAGCGCAGCCAGCGCGCAGCCGACGGCCAGTCCGCTGCCGTGCCAGTGCGCTGGCAGCGAGCCCTCGGCCAGGCGCAGCAGCAGCGGCAGCACCGCCGCGGCGAACATTGCGTGCCCCGACACGCCGGTGAAGTCGAGCGCCGCGATGCCCAGGCCGAAGCCGATGAAGGCGACCTTGCTCGCCGTCGTCACCAGCGCGGCCAGCAGCGTGCCTGCCAGCCAGATCGCGCCCAGCCGCCAGGCGCCGCGCCGCCAGCCCAGCCACAGCACCGCCGCCAGCAGCAGCGGCAGCAGGATCTGCGCCTCACCGAGGCGGCTGACGTCGTGCCAGGCCAGCGCAGCGGGCGGCGGTTCAGCGGTGATCAATCGCGTCGGGCGTGATGGTCGTGATGCCGGGCGGAGCGCCCTGTCCAGGCGTGTGATTTCAGCACGCCCGGCGCAGCGTCCGGCACGGCTGCGCGGCCGAGCCGCGCCCACAGCACGGCGAGCAACGCCATCACGATCACCACCAGCGGGCCCGAAGGCCAGTCGAGCAGTGCCGACAGCGCCAGGCCGGCGGCGTAGGCCAGCGCGCCCAGCAGCCAGCCGGCACGCAACCGCGCCGCACCCTGCCGGCGCCGCGTGGCCAGCGCCGGCAGGATCAGACTGGCAAAGACCAGGTAGACGCCGACGAGCTGCACCGAGCCGGTCACCGCCGATGCGAACAGCAGGTAGAAGCCACCGCGGCCGAGCCGCTCGCGCGCGCCGAACCACAGCACCAGGATCAGCGCCGAGAGTGCCGCCATCGCGCCGAGCTGCGCCGGGCCGACCCACAGGATCTGGCCGACCAGCAGGTCCTTCAGGTGCTCGCCGCCGTGCGGGTTGCCGGCCAGCAGCAGCAGCCCGACGCACGAGGCGAGGACGAAGGCCACGCCGATCAGCGCCTCCTGGATCTCGGGCCAGCGCCGTTCGGTCCAGGTCAGCAGCGCGGCGCCGAGCAGCGCCGAGCCGGCCGCGGCGACCTGCACCGCAGCGCCCTGCGGCCGCCAGCCGAGCGCGTCGGCAGCGATGACGCCGATGCCGGCGATCTGCGCGATCGCCAGGTCGATGAAGACGATGCCGCGCGCGAGCACCTGCACGCCCAGCGGCACGTGGGTGGCGAGCACGAGCAGACCGGCCAGCAGTGCCGGGCCGAGGATGGCCGGGTCGAGCCCGGCCCAGTGCAATGTCGTTGCCGCGTTCATGGACGTTCCGTTTTCACGTTAGCGGGCTGCTGGCGCCGCTTTCAGCAGCAGCGCCACGCTGTCGTCGAACAGGCCGAACAGGTCCCGGGCGCGCGCGCTTCCACCCACCGTGAACGGCAGCACCACTACCGGCAGCCTGCTGCGCTCGGCCAGCCACTCGGCGCCACGGCCGTCGTTGTAGGCGGCGCGCAGGATCAGCCGGGCCGGCTGGCGCTGCAACTGACTGAGCACGTCGTTCAAGTGGCTGCTGCTCGGCTCGACGCCGGGCTTGGGCTCGAGCGCGGCCACCTCGACCAGACCAAGCCATTGCTCGAGGTACGGGAAGCCCTTGTGCTGGACGATGATCGGCGTGCCGCGCAGCGGCGCCGCTGCGCGCTGCCAGCGCTCGATCGCCGCGCTCCAGCGTGCGGCGAAATCGTCGCGCCGCCTGGCGTAAGCCGCGGCGTTGGCCGGGTCCACCTCGGCCAACCGCCGGGCCAGTGCGTCGGCCACGCGCGCGATGTTGTGCGGGTCGGTCTGGATGTGCGGGTTGCCGCCGGCATGCACGTCGCCGTCGGCACGATCCAATCGCGCCGGCACGTCGAGCTTGGTGACGAAGGCCGCGGCCTCGAAGGCACCGGGCCTGCCGGGCTGGATCGCCGGGTTGCCCGACTGGCGCTGCAGCACCGGCAGCCAGCCCACCTCGAGCTCGGCGCCGGTGCACACCAGCAGGTCGGCCGATCGCACCGCCGCCATCAGGCTCGGCTTGGCCTGGATGTGGTGCGGGTCCTGCAGCGCGGTGGTGGCGCTGTAGACGCTGGCGAGCGGGCCAGCCAGCTCCTGCGTCAGTGCGGCCCATTCGGGTTCGCAGGCGACGACCTTGAGCGGCGTCGAGGCCGCCTGCACCGGCTGCGTCGGCGCCAGCAGCACCGCGACCAGGGTGACGGCAACGATGAGAAAACGGGGCGATTGCATGATGGGTTCCTGGTGGACTCAGAAGCTGTGCGCGCCGTGCGCGCCCAGGCTCATCTGGTACTGCAGCATCAACTGGGTGTCACGCCGGCCGCCGACAGCGGGGTCGCGCGCATGGTCGCTGGCGAGCTGCAACCGCACGCGGCTGAACTCGCTCGGGTTCCAGTCGATCATCCAGGCCAGCCGGGACGGGTTGAAGCCGGTGCCGCCGAGCACGCCGGCGTTGGCGCCGTAGTCGACCGAGCCAACGTCGAGCCGCTCGACGCGCAGCCCCGTGCGCCAGCCCGGCATCCACTGCCAGACACCCTGCACGTAGGCACCTGACTGTGCCGAGCCGTAGGCGCCGGCGCGGGCCGAGGCCGCGATGTCGTAGATGAGCGTACCGCGCTCACGGCGGTTGAAGTACTCGCCCTGCAACTTGAAGTTGGTGCGCGTCGCATTTCCGTTAGGTGCCCACTTCCAGACGCCGTCGACGACCCACAGCCGGCTCGAGCCGCTGAAGGCGTCGCTGACCAGCGCACCCGCCGCGTCGATCGCCTCCGACACACGCGCGTCGGGCCGCGCCTGCAGCAGCGATACCCCGGCGCGCCAGCTGTGGCTAATGCCGACATCGCCGCCGACATGGCCGAACAGCGTCCATGCGCCGGCGCCGTTGCGGTTGACCTCGCTGCCGGGGAAGGTGGCGCCGCGGCCGAGCTCGGCGCCGAGTTCGGTGTACAGATCGGCGGGCAGCAACCAGCGCAATTGCAGGCCGTCCTCGTTGCGCTGGCCGCCCAGGAAGGCCAGGTAGGGCAGCGGCGCGTCGACGAAGTCCCAGACATGCGCGTGCTGCTCGTTCTGGTAGCCCAGGCCCGAGAAGAAGCGGCCGACCTTGAGCTTCACGCCGGCACCCAGCGCG
Source organism: Burkholderiales bacterium (assembly GCA_037442725.1). Classification (GTDB taxonomy): domain Bacteria; phylum Pseudomonadota; class Gammaproteobacteria; order Burkholderiales; family Burkholderiaceae_C; genus Pseudaquabacterium. Next base: position 3,221 of record JBBIPS010000343.1, read on the forward strand.
GTGGTCTGCACGAAGGCCTCCTCGACCGAGACGGTGTCGTCGGGGTGCAGCGAGATGTTGGCCGCGCCGTAGAACAACGGGTCGATGTTGGCGGCGATGCCGAGCTCGGTCTCGGCCAGCGTGAAGCCGCGCGGTCCGGGGCCGCCGCCGTTGCCGCTGGCGAAGCCGTTCAGGCGCCAGTTCGCCGGGTCACGCTGCAGCGCGCGCCAGCCGCCCGACACGATCAGCGACAGCTCCGGGTTGAAGGCATTGCCGTTGCTCGGGGCGCTGGGGGCGACCGGGGCCGGCGGTGTCGATGCGCCTTCGCGAGCGGGCACCTGCACGGCGGTCTGCATCGCCGGTGCGCGCGTCGACGTCGCGCTGGCGGC
>JBBIPS010000344.1:0-3588 GCA_037442725.1 Burkholderiales bacterium
TCTCCCTGGCGGCAGAGCGGGTTCACTTCCCGCGTCCCTCGGACGGCAAGAAGCTGGTGAGCTTCGACTGGACGCCGATCCGCTACCGCAATGTGATGAGCCTGCTGAAGAAGCCGTTCTACGCCGGGGCCTACATCTACGGCAAGACCAAGGGGCGCACGACCATGGTCGACGGGCGCCTTCGCAAGACCTCTTGAACGCGCCGGAGACGTCCAGCATCGTGAACGACTGGATCTTGCAGCCGTCCGGTGCATCGGCACCGCTGAGGAAGATCTGGGCGCAGCCCAGGCTGGCTTCCTCCTTGTTGGACATCGGGCCGCGGTAGTTCACGTTGGCGCCCAGGCGCCAGGCGCCCATGTCAGGGCGTCGACCCCGCTTTGCTGGCGCGTTGTGCCCAGGTGGTGCGCATCGCGCAGCCGGGTGGTGAGGAGTCGCTCAACGTCGCCGCCGCCGCGGCGATCTGCCTGCATGAAACGCAGCGGCAGGGCCTGCGCCGGCCGGCATCGTCGCACGTCCGCGCGCCTTCGACCCGATAGCGATCCGCTCGTCGGTGCGCGGCCCGTTGCAGCCGTTCGCGTGCCGGGCTCGACCGGCCTGCGCGCAGGTCGGCCCGTGGGCTGGCATGCGCCAGCGACCGCGACCGGTCGGGTGGGGTCGGCCCGATGCGCGCCGACCCGACGTCATGCCGCGTCAGTAGACCAGTCGATCCGGGCGGATGTCGCGCAGGATGGTGGTGGCGATCTCCTCGATCGACTTGTGCGTCGAGCTCAGCCAGGCCACGCCGTAGCGCCGCATCAGCGATTCGGCGGCGTGGACCTCGTAGCGGCAGTTCTCGATCGCCGCGTACTTGCTGTTCGGGCGCCGCTCGTTGCGGATCTGCGCCAGCCGTTCGGGGTTGATCGTCAGGCCGAAGCACTTGCGCAGGTGAGACATCAGCGCCGAGGGCAGCTTCTCGCGCTCGAAGTCCTCGGGGATCAGCGGATAGTTCGCCGCCTTGATGCCGTGCTGCATCGCCAGGTACAGCGAGGTCGGCGTCTTGCCGCAGCGGCTGACGCCGAGCAGGATCACGTCGGCATTGGCCAGGTTGCGCGCCGACTGCCCGTCGTCGTGCGTGAGCGAGAAGTTGATGGCCTCGATGCGATCGTTGTACTCGTGGCTCTTGGCGGCGTCCGAGAAGCGGCCGATGCGGTGGTTGGACTTGATGCCGAGCTCGGCCTCGAGCGGCTCGACGAAGGCGCGGAACATGTCGAGCACCAGGCCGCGACAGGCGTCGGCGGTGACGACGCGGCGTACCTCGTCGTTGACCAGCGTGATGAAGACGATCGGGCGGCGGCCCTCCGCGCCGGCGACCTGGTTGATCTCGGCCACCACCGCATGCGCCTTGTCGAGGCTGTCGATGAAGGGACGCCGCACGTGGCGCTGCCTGGTCGAGAACTGCGCCAGGATCGAATTGCCGAAGGTCTCGGCGGTGATGCCGGTGCCGTCCGAGACAAAGAACACGCTGCGATGGGGCATGGGGAGGGTGCCGATGAGGGGCGCGGGCGAGGTTCGCGGATCATAGGGGCATAGTCCGTAGAATCAGCGGAACAGGCGCGCTCTGCCGGCGGCGAGTGCGCTCTTTCCCGTTGCGCCCGTGATGAGCCCCTCCTGCCACCCACAAGAATCGACCAACGCAAGAGCGTGGGCCCGCGGCGTTGCCCGGACGACACCCCTTTCCCATCCTCAAGGAGTCTTCCGATGTCAGCCACGCCACTGGCGACCGCCCTGGTCGTCCCGTTCGAAGAGTTGAGAATGACCGACGTCGAGGTGGTCGGCGGCAAGAACGCCAGCCTCGGCGAAATGATCAGCCAGCTCGCCGCCGCGGGGGTGCGTGTTCCCGGCGGGTTCGCCACCACAGCGCACGCGTTCCGCGAGTTCCTGCGTTTCGGCGGCCTGACCGACAAGATCAACGCGCGGCTGGCCGGGCTCGACACCGACGACGTCAAGGCGCTTGCGCAGGCCGGTGCCGAGATCCGCGGCTGGGTCGGTGCGGCGCCGTTCCCGCCCGATTTCGAGCGCGCGGTGCGCGCGGCCTTCGGCCGACTGACGGCCGGACACGCCGAGACCAGCTTCGCGGTGCGCTCGTCGGCCACCGCCGAGGACCTGCCCGATGCCTCGTTCGCCGGCCAGCAGGAGACCTTCCTCAACGTGCACGGCATCGACGACGTGCTGTGCAAGATGAAGGAGGTCTTCGCGTCGCTCTACAACGACCGCGCCATCAGCTACCGCGTGCACAAGGGCTATGCCCACCACGACGTGGCGCTGTCGGCCGGCGTGCAGCGCATGGTGCGCTCCGACCTGGGCAGCGCCGGCGTGATGTTCACGATCGACACCGAGTCGGGCTTCGCCGACGTGGTCTTCATCACCGCCAGCTACGGCCTGGGCGAGACGGTGGTGCAGGGCGCCGTCAATCCGGACGAGTTCTATGTCCACAAGCCGGGCCTGAAGGCCGGTCGTCCGGCGATCATCCGCCGCAACCTGGGCTCCAAGCTGATCCGCATGGAGTTCGCCGCCGACGAGGAGCGTCGCGCCACCGGCCGGTTGGTCAGGACCACCGACACGCCACCCGAGCTGCGCAACCGCTACGCGCTGACCGATGCCGACGTGACCGAGCTGGCGCGCTACGCCGTGACCATCGAGGGCCACTACGGCCGGGCAATGGATATCGAGTGGGGCAAGGACGGCAACGACGGCCGGCTCTACATCCTGCAGGCTCGCCCCGAGACCGTGAAGAGCCAGGCCGGCGCGCAGGTCGAGCACCGCTACAAGCTCAAGGGACACAGCACGGTGCTGGCCGAGGGGCGGGCCATCGGCCAGAAGATCGGCACCGGCCCGGTGCGACTGGTGCGCTCGATCGCCGAGATGGATCGCGTCAAGCCGGGCGACGTCCTGGTCACCGACATGACCGATCCGAACTGGGAGCCGGTGATGAAGCGCGCCAGCGCCATCGTCACCAACCGCGGCGGGCGCACCTGCCATGCCGCGATCATCGCGCGCGAACTCGGCATCCCGGCCGTCGTCGGTTGCGGCGACGCCACCGACAAGCTCGCCGATGGCGCGCTCGTCACGGTGGTCTGCTCCGAGGGCGACACCGGCTACATCTACGACGGGCTGCTCGAGACCGAGGTCAACGAGGTGCGCCGCGGCGAACTGCCGTACTGCCAGGTGAAGATCATGATGAACGTCGGCAATCCGATGCTGGCCTTCGACTTCGCCCGCATCCCGAATTCCGGCGTCGGCCTGGCGCGGCTCGAGTTCATCATCAACAACAACATCGGCGTCCATCCCAAGGCGATCCTCGACTATCCGAACGTCGACCCCGAGCTGAAGAAGGCGGTGGAGTCGGTGGCGCGCGGGCACGCCTCGCCGCGCGCGTTCTACGTCGACAAGCTGGTCGAGGGGGTGGCGACGATTGCCGCTGCGTTCTGGCCCAAGCCGGTGATCGTGCGGCTGTCGGACTTCAAGTCCAACGAGTACAAGAAGCTGATCGGCGGCTCGCGCTACGAGCCCGACGAAGAGAACCCGATGCTGGGCTTCCGCGGCGCGTCG
>JBBIPS010000345.1:0-3579 GCA_037442725.1 Burkholderiales bacterium
CCAGCGCGAGCGCGGCGCGCGCACCGTGCAGGCGCTGGCGCGCCACGGTCCTGCCGCGCAGCATGCCGTCGGCATAGCGCGCGCGGCCGCGCGACAAGCGCTCGAGCACCAGCACGACGACGACGAAGGCCAGCAGCGCCAGCGCGAGTTGTGCCGCGGCGACGCGGTCCCCGAGCGAGAACCAGGCGCGGTAAATACCGGTGGTGAAGGTCTGCACCGCGAAGTACGACACCGTGCCGTAGTCGGCCAGCGTCTCCATCAGCGCCAGCGCCATGCCGCCGACGATCGCCGGTCGCGCCAGCGGCAGCGACACGCGCAGGAAGCTGCGCCATGGTGACAGGCCGAGCGAGCGTGCCACCTCGACCAGCGCGCCGGCACGGTCGAGCAGCGCGGTGCGGGCCAGCATGTAGACGTAGGGGTAGAGCACCAGCGTGAACATCAGCACCGCGCCCGCGGTCGTGCGCACGTCGGGGAACCAGTAGTCGGCACGCGTCCAGCCGAACGCCTGGCGCAGTGCCGACTGCACCGGGCCGACGTACTGCAGCAGGTCGGTGTAGGTGTAGGCGGCCACATAGCCCGGCATCGCCAGCGGCAGCACCAGCGCCCACTCGAACTGGGCCCGCAGCGGGAAGTCGTGACGCGTCACGAGCCACGCTGCGCCCACGCCCAGCGCCGCAACGCCCAGTCCGACACCGAGGCACAACCACAGCGTCGTGGCGATGTAGTCGGGCAGCACCGTAGCGGCCAGGTGCGCCCAGGTTCCGGCCGTGTCGCCCGCAAAAACGTTCAGCGCCACCGACAGCAGTGGCGCGGCCACCAGCCCGGCGGTGAAGAGCGCGCCGATCAGCAGCCACGGCAGGCGCGGCGCGGACCGCAGCGCGGGCGAAGCGCGAGCGCCAGTGGGGAGCGGAGCGGACACTGCGGGCGGGCGGTCGAGGGCAGGAAACGCGGGCGGCCCAGTGTATCGGCCGCCGCGGCAGACTCGCGTCGCCGCGACACGCCGACCTCGTCCTATCATCGACCGCATGGCAGAGTGCAACCCCTGGCTCGAACTCGATGCGATCGGTGTGGCCTACCGGCGCAAGGTGGTCGTCGAGCAGTTGTCGCTGCGGCTCGCGGCGGGGGCCATCGGCTGCCTGCTCGGGCCCTCGGGCTGCGGCAAGACGACCGTGCTGCGCGCGATCGCCGGCTTCGAGCCGCTGGTGGCCGGCAGCATCCGGCTCGACGGCCAGTGCGTCAGTGCGCCCGGGCTGCAACGCCCGCCCGAGCAGCGTCGCATCGGCATGGTGTTCCAGGAGCACGCGCTGTTTCCGCACCTGAGCGTGGCCGCCAACGTCGGCTTCGGCCTGCACGGCAGGATGGCCCGCGCCGAGGCTGACGCACGGGTGATGCGCATGCTCGAGACGGTCGGCCTGGCGCACACCGCGCAGCGCCTTCCGCACGAGCTCTCGGGCGGCCAGCAGCAGCGCGTCGCGCTGGCACGCGCGCTGGCGCCGCAGCCGGCGCTGCTGCTGCTCGACGAGCCGTTCGCCAACCTGGACGTCGAACTGCGCGAGCGCCTGGGAGGCGAGTTGCGCGCGCTGCTCAAGGCCACCGGCACCACCGCGTTGATGGTCACCCACGACCAGCACGAGGCGTTCGCCATCGCCGACGAGATCGGCATCATGCGCGACGGCCGCATCGAGCAGTGGGATACCGCCTACCGGCTGTACCACAACCCGGCGAATCGCTTCGTCGCCGATTTCGTCGGCCAGGGCAGCTTCGTGCCCGGCGTGGTCGCCGGCGGCACCCAGGTGCGCATGGAACTCGGCGTACTGACCAGCGCGCTGCCGATCCGCTGCACCGAGCACGGCGACCTTTGCCCCAGCGGCTGTCAGGTCGACGTGCTGCTGCGCCCCGACGACGTCGTGCACGACGACGCCAGCGCAGTCACCGCCGAGGTGTTGTCCAAGGCCTTCCGCGGGGCCCAGTTCCTCTACACGCTGCGGCTGGACAGCGGCGCGACGGTGTTGTCGCTGGTGCCCTCGCACCACGACCACGCCATCGGCGAGCGCATCGGCATCCGCCTCGACCTCGACCACGTGGTGGCGTACAAGCGCGAGGGCGGGCCGATGCTGGCGTGCGGTTGAGCCAGGCGCCGCGTCACCGGCTGCCGGCGCTCGCGAGCAGCCGCGCGACTTCGTCCTGGCCGGCGAAATCCGGGCCCAGCCTGGCCAGTTTCTCGAGCTCGGGCCGGGCCAGCGCCTTGGCGCCGGACTGCAGGTAGAGCCTGGCCAGGTTGAGGCGGAAGGCGGGCACCGTCGGCGCCCGGGCGACCACCGTCTTCTGCACCTCGATCGCCCGCGCCAGCTGGTTCTCGCCGGCCAACGCCAGCGCCAGCGTGTCGAGCAGCGCCGGCTGGCCAGGCGCAGCCTTGACGGCGCGCTCGGCCAGCGCCACCGCGCCGGGCTTGTTCTGCCGTGCCAGCAGCCAGGCGGTGTTGTTGAGCGCCAGTGCGTGCCCGGGCTGCAGCTTCAGCACAGCCTCATAGCGTTGCTGCGCGAGCGCCAGGTTGTTCTGGCTCAGCGCGACATCGCCGAGATAGAACAGGAACAACGCGTCGTTCGGATGATCCTTGACCCAGCCGTCGGCGAACCTGGCCGCCTCGGCCGCGCGCGCGGCCTGCACCAGCGCAAAGTGCAGTCGCGCCGGCGCCTGCGCCGGATCGGCCTTGGTCAACGCCTTGCGCAGCACCGCGATGGCCGGCTCCCAGTGCTTCTGGGTGATCTCGATGTCGCCCTCGACGACGAAGCCACGCGCCGCCTCGGCATGCCGCGTCTGGATGTCGCGCGCCACCGCCAGTGCCTGTTGCGGCCGCTTCAGTTGCAGCGCCGCGCCGATCGCACCGCGCTGCGCCGCCGGCGATTCGGGTGCCAGTTCGAGCGCGCGCTTGAAGTTCTTGCTCGCCGACTCGGCATCCTGCGCCGCAAGTTGGGCCTCGCCCAATCCGACATAGCCGACCGGCGAGTCGGCGCGCATCGAGGTGATCTTGCCGAAGCTGGTGATCGCCTGCTCGGCGCTGCCGGCGGCGAGCTGCGTGCGCCCGAGCTTGTCGATCAGCTCGACGCTGGCGGGCAGCGCGACGGCGGCGGCCTGCGCGGCGGCCAGCGCCGCCTTGAGATCCTTGCCCGCGAGGTGATGGTCGATCAGTGCGATGCGCGGCAGCGCGCTGCCGGGGTTGGCCTTGACTGCCGCATCGATCAGCCGCGTGACCTCGTCGTGGCTGCCACCGCTGCGTGCCTTCAATTCGGCCAGCGCGAGCAGCGCACGCAGGTTCTTCGGGTCGAGCTTGAGCAACGCCTCGAAACGTGCCCGCGCCGCCTCGGGCTTGTCGTCGAGAACATCGAGGCCGGCCAGGCTGGCCACGGCCGGATAGAACTTGGGATCCTTGGCCAGAGCCTGCTCGAAGCTCTGGCGTGCGGCGGCCAGGTCCCTGCGCTGCAACAGCACGCGGCCGCGCAGGTTGGCCGCGATCGGGCTGGCCGGCTGCTTGCGCTCGATCGCGTCGATGGCCTTCAGTGCGCCCGTCAGGTCGCGGCT
>JBBIPS010000346.1:0-3568 GCA_037442725.1 Burkholderiales bacterium
CGAAGGCAGCGGCGTCGAGTGCCACCGCGCCGCGAAACACCTGCAGCGCCAGGCGCGCGTCGCCGATGCCGCCGCGCGGCGGGTGGCTGACCCAGAGCGCGTCGCCGGGCCGTGCGCCGTCGCGCCGCAAAGCCAGACCGGCGGGCACGTCGCCGATGACGGTGATGCAGATGCCGAGCGGTCCGGCCGTCGTGTCGCCGCCGACCAGCTCGATGCCGTGCGCATCGGCCAGCGCATACATGCCCGCTGTGAACCCGGCCAGCCAGTGCTCGTCGACGCGCGGCAAGGCCAGCGCCAGGACGAACGCCACGGGCCGCGCGCCGCAAGCCGCCAGGTCGCTCAGGTTGACGGCCAGCGCCTTGTGGCCGAGCCGCTCGGGCGGCACGCTGGACAGGAAGTGCCGGCCCTCGACCAGCATGTCGCACGACACCGCGAGCTGCAGCCCTGGCGCGGGTTGCAGCAGCGCGCAGTCGTCGCCGCCGCCGAGCACGGCACGCCGCACCGGGCGGCTGAAGTACTTCGCGATCAGGTCGAATTCGCCCAGCGCCATGGGCCGGCATTGTCACCGAGCGTGCCGCTCGCGACATCATCGTCGTCGCGCCGCGGCTGGCGTCGTCCCGTCGCAGCCAGCGTCAGTACAGCGACCGGGCCGATGCCGCTGCGGCGTGCGGCTGGTACGCAGTTTCGCGCATGGGCAACCCCGACCCGCCGGTCCACACTGTGGGCCTGGGACAGGACGCGCACCCGTGACGGTGCGCCGGCGCGAATCGCGCCGGGCGCAGGCGGGCAAATGCCGGCCTACACCTAGAATTTCGACCCCTGTCTGCGGAGAACCAGCCGATGCCCACCGACCAAGAAAAGAGTGCCGAACTGCGGCGCGCCGCGCTTGAGTACCACGAGTTCCCGACTCCGGGCAAGCTGGCCATCGCCTCGACCAAGCAGATGCTCAACCAGCACGACCTGTCGCTGGCGTACTCGCCAGGCGTCGCCGCGGCGTGCGAGGAGATCGTCGCCGACCCGCTCAATGCCTACCGCTACACCGCGCGCGGCAACCTGGTCGCGGTCGTCACCAACGGCACGGCGGTGCTCGGGTTGGGCAATATCGGCGCGCTCGCCGCCAAGCCGGTGATGGAAGGCAAGGCGGTGCTGTTCAAGAAGTTCGCCGGCATCGACGTGTTCGACCTCGAACTGCATCAGCCCGACCTCGACAAGCTGGTCGACGCCATCGCCGCGCTCGAGCCGACCTTCGGCGGCATCAACCTCGAGGACATCAAGGCGCCGGACTGCTTCTACGTCGAGCGCAAGCTGCGCGAACGCATGAAGATCCCGGTCTTCCACGACGACCAGCACGGCACCGCGATCGTCGTCGGCGCGGCGGTGCTCAACGCGTTGAAGGTCGTCGGCAAGACGATCGACCAGGTCAGGCTCGTCACTTCGGGCGCCGGTGCGGCCGCGCTGGCGTGCCTGAACCTGCTCGTCAAGCTCGGACTGCCGCGGCAGAACATCTTCGTCACCGACCTGGCCGGCGTCGTCTGGCAGGGACGCACCGAGCTGATGGATGCGGACAAGGCGACCTTCGCGCAGGACACCCCGGCGCGCACGCTGGCCGAGGTGATCGCCGGCGCGGACGTCTTCCTGGGACTGTCGGCCGGCGGCGTGCTCAAGCCGGCGATGGTGGCCCGCATGGCGCCGCATCCGGTGATCTTCGCGCTGGCCAATCCGACGCCCGAGATCATGCCCGAGCAGGTCAAGGCGGTGCGCGACGACGCCATCATGGCCACCGGCCGTGCCGACTATCCAAACCAGGTCAACAACGTCGTCTGTTTTCCCTACATCTTCCGCGGCACGCTCGATTCGGGGGCGACGACGATCACCGACGCGATGGAGATCGCCGCGGTGCACGCGATTGCCGAGCTGGCCCAGGTCGAGCAGAGCGATGTCGTGGCCGCGGCCTACGCCGGCGCCATGCTGGCCTTCGGACCCGAGTACCTGATCCCCAAGCCGTTCGACCCCCGGTTGATGATGATGATCGCGCCGGCCGTGGCGCGTGCCGCGGCAGCCTCGGGCGTGGCAACGCGTCCGGTCACCGACTACGACGCCTACCGCGAGCGGCTGCAGAGCCTGGTCTACGCGTCGGGCAACGCGATGCGGCCTATCTTCAACGTCGCCAAGCGCGCCGCGCGCAAGAAGGTCGCGTTCGCCGAGGGCGAGGATCGGCGCGTGCTGCGTGCCGTGCAGGTGATGGTCGACGAAGGGCTGGCGCACCCCTGGCTGGTCGGCCGCGCCAGCGTCATCCTGGCTCGCATCGAGAAGTTCGGGCTGCGCCTGCGGCAGGGTCGCGATTTCGAGATCGTCAACATCGACGACGACCCGCGCTACCGCGACTACTGGCAGACCTACCATCGCCTGACCGAACGCAAGGGCGTGACCGAGCAGTTCGCCAAGATCGAGATGCGCCGGCGCCTGACGCTGATCGCGAGCATGCTGCTGTTCAAGGGCGAAGTCGACGGCATGATCTGCGGCACCTGGGGCTCGACCACGCAGCAACTCGCCCACATCGACCAGATCATCGGCCGGCGCGCCGGGGTGCACACCTATGCCTGCATGAACGGGCTGGTGCTGCCCGGGCGCCAGGTGTTCCTGGTCGACACCCACGTCAATTACGATCCCAGCGCCGAGCAGATCGCCGAGATCACGCTGCTGGCGGCCGAGGAGATGCTGCGCTTCGGCGTGCAACCCAAGGCTGCGCTGCTGTCGCACTCCAACTTCGGCTCGAGCAACCAGCCGTCGGCGGTGAAGATGCGCGAGGCACTGGCGCTGGTGCGGCGCGACGTGCCCTGGCTCGAGGTCGACGGCGAGATGCACGGCGACACCGCGCTGGACGCCGCCTACCGCGCCGAGTCGATGCCGCGCTCGACCCTGGCCGGCGAGGCCAACCTGCTCGTACTGCCGAACATCGACGCCGCCAACATCGCCTACAACCTGCTCAAGACCGCTGCGGGCGGCGGCATCGCGATCGGCCCGGTGCTGCTCGGTGCGGCCAAGCCGGCGCACATCCTGACGCCGTCGGCTACCGTGCGGCGCATCGTCAACATGACGGCTCTGACGGTGGCCGACGCCAATGCGGCACGCTGATCACCGACTCACCGCTTTGGTGCAACTCGCCAGGACAGGCGCAGGCGGCGCCTCGGTGTGATTTCGTAAATCCCCGATTTACATCCCTTCAAGTTTTCATGAACTCTTGAATTCAATCGTCAAACTAGACTGTGAGTACACACTGATACCTATCGTGGGCTGCCTCAAATTGAGGCACACGGCTTGAGTTTCCGGCGCGCTTCCGGTACCATTCGCTGCTTGGAGTTCAGGGTATACCCGTGAAGTGGACCGCCCGGTCATCGTTGCAGGGGCAATTTCGCAAGTTTGGGCTCGCTTCGGCTCTTGCAGTGTTGGCAGTGCTGGGGCCAGTGGTCCAGGCCAAGGGCCCGACTGCAGCCCAACCGGTGGTGGCGATCGATGCGCTGCCGCAGCAGGCCCGAGTGACGTTGCAGCTGATCCGCACCGGCGGCCC
>JBBIPS010000347.1:0-3552 GCA_037442725.1 Burkholderiales bacterium
GCGCCATGCCCACACCCATCACGACCGGCGCAGCGGCGGCCGGCGGCGCCAGCGGCAGTTCGATCTCGGGCAGCGGCGGCAGTGCGGGCAAGGGCTCGCCATCGTCGAGCGCAGCCGCGCCGCTGTCCGCCGGCGCCGACTGAAACGCCGCCGGCAGTGTCGGCGCGTTGCTGAAGCCGGTCGAGCGCCGCGTCGTGCGAAAGCCCTCGCCCTCCATCTGCTGCTCGATCTGATCGATCTTGGCCTTGACGCCGGTATCGGCGCGCGCCACCGGGTCGGACAGGCGGGCCTCGGAATCGTCGAGCCGCGACGAGCCGCCGAGCGCGGCGAGTTGTTCGGGCGACAACCCCTCGCGCCGCAACTTGCGCAGCATGTCGAACTCGCGCTTGCGCACGAAGTCGTTGCGGCGCTTGCGCTCGACCATCGCCTTGATCTCGGACTTCTCGACATCGAAGTCCTGGCGCTCGTCCTGGCGCGAGGCCAGGTCGGTCCAGTCGGTGGCCGGATTGGCGACGAACCGCACCACCTTGCGGAAGAAACTCTCGCTGTCCTTGGGTTCGGCCATGGTGAACAGGCGCAGCCTGGTGAACTCCTGCCGGGCCGCTCAGTCGCCGAACATCTTCTGCTTGAGTTCGCGGCGCTGCTGCGCCTCGAGCGACAGCGTCGCGGTGGGTCTTGCCAGCAGCCGGCGCAGGCCGATCGGCTCGCCCGTCTCGTCGCAGAAACCGTAATCGCCGGATTCGATGCGAGCCAGCGACTGCATGATCTTCTTGAGCAACTTGCGTTCGCGATCGCGTGTGCGCAACTCCAGCGAATGCTCCTCCTCGATCGTCGCCCGGTCGGCCGGATCGGGCACGATCGAGGTGTCCTCGCGCAGGTGCTCGGTGGTCTGCCCGGCATTGGACAGCAGAGCGTCCTTGAGACCCTTCAGGCGGGTGCGGAAGAACTCGCGCTGCGTCTCGTTCATGTACTCGGACTCGGGCATCGCCAGCAGTTCGGGTTCGCTGAGTTCGCTGCCGGACTTGCTCTTCCAGGCATTGACCAGCTTGGGGTCCGCCTTGATGGCGGTCTTGTGGATTTCCATCGGTTCGGGTTGGCCGCGCGCGGCCGGCCTGACGGGTGAAAAGCGCTCTGAGAAGCGATTGACGGGAGCGCTCGGCAGCGCCGGCACAACAGCCGGCCTCGGCGTCGGCTTGTGCTCTGCCTTGGATGCTGCCCTGGGCGCCGCTTTGGGTGCGGCCCTGATCGTCGCCGCACGCGCAGCAGCCTTGACCGGCGCCTTGGCATGTGCCTTGACGTGTGCCTCGGTGGGGGCTTTGTGGGGCGCCTTGGGGGCCGCCTTTGCGGGCGCCCTGGTGACCGCCGACGACTTCGCGCGAGCCGTCTTGGGGACCGACCTGGACGCCGGTGCGATCGGCGTTGCCCGCGCCGGCTTCTTCGCGCTGGCGCGCTTGCCGGCGGCAGGGCTGTGGACCGGGGTCTTGCTCACGTCGGGTCTCCTCGCAGTGGCGTTATACCTGTGATCGGCCACGGGCTGTGGGTTCGCAGGGTCACCAGGGCGCGCGGATTGTAGCGACGCAGCGACCCGTTCACGACTGGCAGCCCTCGAGCCCATGCAGGAAGATGTCACGCGGCAGGTCGATGCCGATGAACACCATCTTGCTGAGCTTGTCCTCGCCGGGTTGCCACTTCGGTCCGAGATCGCTGCCCATCATCTGGTGCACACCCTGGAAGATCACCTTGCGGTCGCTGCCCTTGAGGTGCAGCACGCCCTTGTAGCGCAGCATCCTGGGGCCGTAGACCTGGACGATCGCGCCGAGGAAGTCCTCCAGCCTGGCCGGGTCCAGAGCGCGCGCGCAGCGGAAGACGAACGACTTGACGTCGTCGTCGTGATGGTGGTGATGATGCGGGTGCCCGCAGTGCTCGTCGTGGTGATGGCCGTGCGCGTCGTGGTCGTGCTCGTCGCCGTGGCCAGGCTCCTCGTGGTCGTGGTCCGCGTGTTCGTCGCTGGCGAGGAACTCCGGGTCGATGTCGAGCCTGGCATTGAGGTTGAAGCCGTGCAGGTCGAAGACGCTGGCAATCGGCACCTCGCCGAAGTGCACCTGCTGCTGCGGCGCGCGCGGGTTCATGTGCTTGAGGCGGTGGACCAGCGTTTCCACCTCGTCACCGGCCACCAGGTCGGTCTTGCTGATGAAGATGCGATCGGCGAAGCCGACCTGGCGGCGTGCTTCCTGGCGTGCATCGAGCTGGCCGTGGCCATGCTTGGCGTCGACCAGCGTCAGGATCGAGTCGAGCAGGTAGCTCTCGGCGACCTCGTCGTCCATGAAGAAGGTCTGCGCCACCGGGCCGGGGTCGGCCAGGCCGGTGGTCTCGATCACGACGCGCTCGAAGTCGAGTTCGCCCCTGCGTCGCTTGTCCGCCAGGTCCGACAGCGTTGCACGCAGGTCCTCGCGGATCGTGCAGCAGACGCAGCCGTTGCTCATCTGGATCACTTGTTCGTCACGATCCTGCACCAGGATGTCGTTGTCGATGTTCTCCTCGCCGAACTCGTTCTCGATCACGGCGATCTTCTGGCCATGCGACTCGGTGAGCACACGCTTGAGCAGCGTGGTCTTGCCCGAGCCGAAGAACCCGGTGAGGATGGTGGCGGGGATGAGACCGTTCGACATGGAGGCTCCAGGGGCGTGACGGGGCTGCTGGACAGACCCGTCCAGATGGGGGCGGCAGGCCGGGTTGCAAGGTCCGAACCGTGTCGAGGCGAAGCGCCGCACGGCCGGTCGCCTCGCACAGTCGGGTATTCTCGGCGCAACGCGACTACCGACACAGCCGACTTGTCAGAACCCGATTCAGGACGTCCGTCTTCGCGTGGCGCGCTCGCGAACAAGCGCAGTCTGTTCGAGCGGCTGGTCGAGTTCGTCTCGCCCGGCCCCGACAGCCGCGACGAGTTGATCGAGACGCTGGCCAGCGCCGAGCAGCGCGCGCTGATCGCGCCGCAGTCGCGCATGATGATCGAGGGCGTGATCCGCATGGCCGAGATGGTCGCCGGTGATGTCATGGTCGCCGCGCCGCGCATCGACCTGCTCGACATCGCGGCGCCCTACGACGAACTGCTCAACAGCGTGATCGAGACCGGTCACTCGCGTTTCCCGGTCTACGAGGACCGACGCGAGAACATCATCGGCGTGCTCATGGCCAAGGACCTGCTCAAGCTGCAGCGCGCGCCCGGGCTGAACCTGCGCACGCTGCTGCGGCCGGTGGTGTTCGTCCCCGAGTCGAAGGGCCTGAACGAGTTGCTGCGCGACTTCCGCTCCAACCGCAACCACCTGGCGATCGTGATCGACGAGTTCGGCAACACCGCCGGCCTGCTGACGATCGAGGACGTGCTGGAGGAGATCGTCGGCGAGATCGAGGACGAATTCGACGAAGCCGATGCCCAGAGCGGCATCTACACGCTGGCCGACGGCTCACACCGGGTTGCCGGCGACACCGGGATCGCCACGGTCAACGAGGCCTTCGGCGTGGCCTTGCCGACCGACGACTTCGACACCATCG
>JBBIPS010000348.1:0-3548 GCA_037442725.1 Burkholderiales bacterium
GCCAGCACGGTGATGCCCAGCAGGCGGCTGGCGCGGTCGCCGCGCCACATCGCGTCGCGGCAGGCTTCGGCCACCTGCTGCGGCGTGGCCACGGCGGGGCCTTCGGGGGTGTCGGTGCAGGCGGGCGGCATGGGTGCGATCGGGTCGGGCGCGGCGCGTGGGCGCATCGTCGGTCCGGCACGTGAACGGCGTGTGAACCGGCGCGATTGTGCCGGGGCACGCGACCCCGACGCCTGGCGCAGCCGGCGGCCACGCTGCGGCGATCGCGGCACAACTGCTTGCAACTGTAAAGTGTCGAGACCATCGGCGCATCAGTCGGGCCGCATCGGCTGCCGACAATCAGGCAGGCGCGGGCGAGTACCGCGGCGCGAACCCCTTAGAGCGGATCCAGACCCCCATGAGCAGCCCCGGACGCAGCCAGACCCTCGGCGAGGAGTTCGCCAATGCGGCGAGCCACGCCGTCGGCTGCGTGCTCGCGCTGGCGGCGTTGCCGGTGCTCGCGGCGCAGGCCAGCGCCGAGCAGCAGCCGCTGCGCTGGACCGGCGTGGCGGTCTTCGCGCTGACGATGATGCTGATGTACGGCGTCTCGTCGCTGTACCACACGCTGCCGCTGGGACGCGCCAAGGCGATGCTGCGGCGCCTCGACCACGCGACGATCTTCCTCTTCATCGCCGGCAGCTACACGCCGTTTGCGCTCGGCCAGGTGCGCCAGGGCGGCGGCGAGGTGCTGCTGGCGGTCTGGGTCGTCGCGCTGGTGGGCATCGCCCTGAAGCTCGGCAACCGGTTGCGCCGCCAGGGCTTGTCGACGACGCTGTATCTGGCCTTCGGCTGGATCGTGGTGGTGGCGGCGCGGCCGATGCTCGCCAGCCTGCCGCCCGACGGCCTGCTGCTGCTCGTCGCCGGCGGGCTGGCCTATACCGCCGGCTGCGTCTTCTTCCTGCTCGGCACCCGGGTGCGCTACAGCCACCTGGTCTGGCATCTGTTCGTGATCGCCGGCAGCGCCCTGCACCTGGGCGCCGTGCTGCAGATCGCCGGCTGAAGCGCCGCACTGCTGCGGCGCCGCGCGGGGCGGCAGCGCCGTTCAGCGCCTGTCGACGATCAGCGGGTCGAGCTGCAAGGCCTCGCGCACGCGTCGTGCCATCGCCAGCGCCTGATCGCGGCTGGCGTAGGGGCCGGCCTGCAGACGGTGCAGCCCGGTCTCGTCGAATATCGCCAGCAGTGGCGCCAGCCAGCCGGCGCGCTGCTGCACCTGGCGCAGCCGCCGTGCGGCGGCGTCGCGCTCGGTGAAGGCCCCGAGCTGCAGCCAGAAGCCTGGCCCGGCAGCGCGTGCGGCAGGGTCGGTCGGCGCAGCCACGTCGGCACGACGCGCTGCTTCGGCCGCACGCGATGGCTCGGCAGGCGACTCGGGCCGCGCACCCGGCGTCGCCGGCGCGACCCGGCGTGCGATCTCGGCGATCGGGTCCGCCGCGTCGCCCATCGGCAGCGCCACACCGGCCAACGCGGTCGCACCAGCCGGGCGGCGCCAGCTGCCGCTGCGGATCGCCTCGAAGGTGATGCGTTCGATCTCGACCGGCGCGACGCCGCCGAGCAGCCCGAGCCTCGCCGCAGCGGTGTAGCTCAGGTCGAGCAGCCGCTCCGGGTGGAACGGGCCGCGGTCGTTGACGCGCACGACGACTTCGCGGTCGTTGGCCGGGTTGCGCACGCGCGCATAGCTCGGCAACGGCATCGTACGGTGCGCTGCCGTCATCGCGTACATGTCGTAGCGCTCGCCGCTGGCGGTGGCGCGGCCGTGGAACTTGCGGCCGTACCACGAGGCCAGGCCGCGCTCGACCATCACCGGGTCGCCCAACGCCGGCTCGTAGCGCTGGCCGAACACCTCGTACGGCTTGTTCGGCCCGCCCTCGCGCAACGGCTCGATGCGCGGCTCGGCGTCGGGCACCTGCATGAGGTCGGGCGGCGGGCGCGACTCGGCGCCATCGCGCCCCGGCCACTGCGCCGCGCCGGGCGTCACCGGCAGCGGCGAACGGCTGGCGCAGGCTGCCAGCAACAGCACCGACAGCAGCGCGGGCAGACGGGCGCGCTGCCTACCTGCGCCGGCGCCACGAGCCAGCGTCGCGCGATCGCCGGGCGCCACTTTCATCCAGGGCGCGCCATCGGTGTTGCCGTTTCGCGCCTCGGTGTCGGGCCCCGGGCCGCGCCTGGTCGTTGACATCGCGCGGCATTGTCGCAAGGCAATTTCGGCCGTTGACGCCGCGCACGCCGGCGCGCAGCATTTCGACGACGCGATCGGCGATTCCCGTCGATGCGTCGCTGTGGTGGGTCGCAAGACCCGGGAGGTGTGCGATGAAGGTCCGAAACGAGCCCGCTCCGGTCGAACTGGTGGCGTGCGAGGTCTGCCTGAAGGAAGTGCCCAAGTCCGAGGCGACGGTGCCTGAGGCGGCGGACTATGTCGCCTACTTCTGCGGCCTCGATTGCTACCAGAAGTGGCAGCAGCAGGCCAAGGCGGCGCAGGCTCGGCAGTCGACGAAGCCGGCCGCGTGAGAGGCCGTCTGGCCCGGTCGTCGTGTGTGGATCGGGTGTCTTGCGCCGTGCTGCTGCGCGACGCCGGCCGGCTGCGCGGCCGCTGGCGGAACTGGGCGGTGGATGGCCGCCGCGCAAGGGTGGTGCGACCGGCAAGAATCGAACTTGCGACGAGGCCTTCGGAGGGCCCAATGATATCCACTTCACCACGGTCGCCAGACTCGGCGAGGCGCGATTCTAGTTCACTGGCCGTGCCGTCGGGATGGGATCGCGCAGGTCGCCGCGGCGGGCCCGAAGCGCGCGAGGTGCCCTCATATAATTCGCCGCTTCGCGCGGGCTGCATGGCGCGAGCCGTGCCCGGAACCAGCCTGAGGAACCCATGAGCGACATCCAGCACACCGAGGACGAAGAACCGGAATCGCACGAGGGTCTGATCAAGACCCCCAAGCAGTTGATCGCCACGGTGGCTGCGGCCTTCGTCGTTCCGGTGATCATCATCGTCCTGCTGACCAACTTCGTCGCCTTCGACAAGAAGGGCGGCGCCGGCAGCGAGGGCCTGTCCGCCGAAGCGGTGGCGCGCCGCATCCAGCCGGTGGGTGCGATCGAGATCAAGGATGCCTCGGACGCCGGAGCGTTGAAGTCCGGCGAGCAGGTGTTCCAGGCGCAGTGTTCGGCGTGCCACGCTGTCGGTCTGGCCGGTGCACCCAAGTTCGGCGACGAGGCCGCCTGGGCGCCACGCATCAAGACCGGCTACGACGCGCTGCTGGCCTCGGCGCTCAAGGGCAAGGGCAACATGACGCCGCAGGGCAGCGGCGACTTCAGCGAGGTCGAGGTCGGCCGCGCGGTGGTCTACATGGCCAACAAGGCCGGTGCCAGGTTCGACGAGCCCAAGGCGCCCGCCGCCGCGGCGTCGGCTGCTGCCGCGGCGTCCGCCGCCAGGTGAGCGTCTGTGACGCTGCGGCGGCTGCAGCGTCGCGCGGCAGGGCCGGCAGTCGGCGATCGGCGCGAGGCTGATCGACGCGTGGCGA
>JBBIPS010000349.1:0-3548 GCA_037442725.1 Burkholderiales bacterium
GCCGGGGCGGGTCGGGCCGGCGACGCAAGCGCAATCGATGACGCCGGTGACGGCACGCGCCGGCGCAATCGCAACCGGCGGCGCGCACGTCGCAACGGTGCCGAAGGAACGTTGCGCGACACCAGCGCAGGCCCCGCTGCGGATGCCGATGCGGCATCGCCTGATGGTCGGCGCCAGGGCCAGGGCGATGACGGAGGCGAGGGTGCCGGGCGCGGCGCGGCGCCACTCGTGCCGCGCAGCGCGCAGGTCGATTCGAGCGCGGCCTTTGCCGATGTGCTCTCCGGCGCCTACGACAGCGTGCCGGACGCCGCGCAGGGGGTCGACGCGATCGAGCCAGTCGAGACGGCCGGGACGGCCGAATCGCTCGAAGCCGTCGGTGCGATCGAGGCGCCGTCCGGACATCGCGTGCTGGCTGCCGAGCCCGATGCGCCCAAGCTGCACAAGCTGCTCGCACAGGCCGGCATCGGCTCGCGCCGCGACATGGAACAACTCATCACCGACGGTCGCGTCACCGTCAACGGCCAGGTCGCGCACATCGGCCAGCGCATTTCGTTCGGCGACCGGGTCCAGGTGGCGGGCAAGCCGGTCAAGCTGCGCATCGCGCCGCCGCTGCCGCGTGTCATCGCCTATCACAAGCCGGTCGGCGAGGTCGTCACCAACGACGACCCGCAACAGCGCCCGACGGTGTTCCGGCGCCTGCCGCGGCTGGCGCAGGGCAAGTGGCAGTCGGTCGGCCGGCTCGACATCAACACCGAGGGGCTGCTGCTGTTCACGAACGCCGGCGGCCTGGCCAACCAGCTGATGCACCCGAGCTTCGGCGTCGAACGCGAGTACGCGGTGCGGGTGCTGGGCTCGCTCGACGAGGCCGCCCGTGGCCGCCTGCTGGAGGGTGTCGAGATCGACGGCCAGCGCGCCGCGTTGAGGTCGATCGAGGACGGCGGCGGCGAAGGCGTCAACCACTGGTATCGCGTCGTCATCACCGAAGGCCGCAACCGCGAGGTGCGCAAGTTGTTCGACCGCGTCGGATTGGGCGTGAGCCGGCTGATCCGCATCCGCTATGGTTGCGTCGTACTGCCGCGCGGCCTGAAACGGGGCGCCTGGGTCGACCTGAGCGAGCAGGAGGTGCGCGAATTGCGCCGCCTGTCCAGCGTGCGCGAAGGCCACGACGGGCGTCAGGGTCCGGAGCGGACGCCGCCCGACTCGGTGCGGCGTGGCGCCGGCAGCCAGGGTGTGGGCAACGCCCGCGGCAACAAGCGCCGTGGCGGACAGCAGCGTGGCGCCGGGCGCGCCGAGCGTGGCCCGGACCGGCCCGTCGAACGTGGTGTCGATCGCGAGTTCGATCCCGGTGTCGATCGGCACGAACCCGGCGAGGGAGGCCCGATCCCCAACCCGTTGCAACAGACCTTCGACCGACGCGCCATCCGCGAGGCGCGCCAGCCGCGGCGCGAGTTTTCCGAGGACGGGCCGATCCCGAATCCGCTCGAGCAGACCTACGACAGGCGCTTCGTGCAGAAGCCGCGTGGCGGCGGTGGCGGCCGCAAGGGCGGCACCGGCGGGGGCGGCGGCCAGCCCGATCCGATGAAGACCTCGCTCGGCTATATCGGCGCCGATGCCTTCGTGCGCCAGTTCAGCCGCGGCGGTGGTGGTGGCGGCGGCGGTGGTGGGCGTGGTGGCCGGCGCCGCGGTGGCGGCCGCTGACCTGGACCCCATCCAGGTGGTGCGGCCTTGGACCGACCCCTGCCCCGACGGCGCTGGCGCGGCGCAGCGTCGCTGCCACGCTAAAATTTCACATTAACCTTTCGAGTCATTGATCCAGGAGAATTTCATGGCCGTCGAACGCACGCTCTCGATCATCAAGCCCGACGCCGTGGCCAGGAACGTGATCGGCCAGGTCTATGCCCGGTTCGAAGCGGCCGGGCTGAAGGTCATCGCCGCCAGGATGGCACAACTGTCGCGCCGCGAGGCCGAGGCTTTCTACGCCGTGCACAAGGAGCGCCCGTTCTTCAAGGATCTGGTGGCGTTCATGATTTCCGGTCCGGTGATGATCCAGGTGCTCGAAGGCGAGGGTGCGATCGCGAGGAACCGCGAACTGATGGGCGCCACCGACCCGAAGCAGGCCGCGAAGGGCACGATTCGCGCCGACTTCGCGACCAGCATCGACGCCAACGCGGTGCACGGCTCCGACGCGCCCGAGACCGCGGCCACCGAAGTGGCGTTCTTCTTCGCTGGCCTGGACCTGCACAGCCGCTGACAGGCGCACGGGTTGCAATCGGGCGTGCACGGGATCGCGGCGGCAGCATCGTGGCGGGCGCGGACTTGAACCCGGTCAACCTGCTCGACTTCGACCTCGACGCACTCACCGCGTATTGCGCCGGGTTGGGCGAGAAGCGCTATCGCGCGGTCCAGCTGTTCCGCTGGATCCACCAGAGGGGCGCGGCCGACTTCGCGCAGATGTCGGACCTGGCGCAATCGTTGCGCGCCAAGCTCGCCGGCGTCGCGGTGGTCCGAGCGCCCGCCGTGGCCAGCGAGCAGGCCTCGGCCGATGGCACGATCAAGTGGTTGTTCGACGTCGGCCAGGGCAACGCCGTCGAGACGGTCTACATCCCCGAGGACGATCGCGGCACGCTGTGCGTGTCGTCGCAGGCCGGCTGCGCGGTGGGTTGCCGCTTCTGCGCCACCGGCCATCAGGGTTTCAGCCGCAACCTGACGACCGGCGAGATCGTCGCTCAGCTCTGGGTCGCCGAGCATCACCTGCGCCAGCGCCTGCATCTTCCCGCCGGTGAGCGCGCCATCAGCAACGTCGTGATGATGGGGATGGGCGAGCCGCTGCAGAACTACGCTGCGCTGCTGCCGGCGCTGCGCGTGATGCTCGACGACCACGGCTACGGCCTGTCGCGCCGGCGCCTCACCGTCTCGACCTCGGGCCTGGTGCGGATGATCGATCGCCTGCGCGTCGACTGCCCGGTCGCGCTCGCCGTGTCGCTGCACGCACCCGACGATGCGCTGCGCGACCAGCTCGTGCCGCTCAACCGCAAGCATCCGCTCGAGCAGCTGATGCAGGCCTGTCGGCACTACCTCGAGGCGGCGCCGCGCGACTTCATCACGTTCGAGTACTGCATGCTCGACGGCGTCAACGACAGCCCCGAACAGGCGCGTGAGCTGATCGCGCTGGTCGCAGGTGGGCCGCGCGGGACACACGTGCCGTGCAAGTTCAACCTGATTCCGTTCAATCCGTTCCCGGCCTCGGGGCTGAAGCGCTCGCCGCGTGAGCGCATGCTGGCCTTCGCCAGGGTGCTGCAGGACGCCGGCATCGTGACCACCGTGCGCAAGACGCGCGGCGACGACATCGACGCCGCCTGCGGCCAGCTGGCCGGCGAGGTGCAGGACCGGACCCGCGCCCACGAGCGCATGGTGCGTGCACCGGTGCGTGTGGTGCGGCGCGCGACGCGGCATGAAGGGCCGCTGCAGGAGACCAAGGCATGAAGGGCATTGCCCGCGCGTGTTTCGCCCTCGTGCTGGCCTGGCTGGCCGGCTGCTCGACCACGAGC
>JBBIPS010000350.1:0-3527 GCA_037442725.1 Burkholderiales bacterium
GCCGCAGGTTCAGGTGCTGCTCGACGTCGCACGCGCCGAACCCGAGCAGTTGCTCGCCGCGCTGCACACGCGGCTAGACGGCCTGACGCACCAGCGCGCGAACGCGGTGCGGCGCCGCGTCGGCCCCAACGAGGTCGGGCACGACAAGCCGGTGCCGTGGTGGCGCCACCTCTGGCACTGCTACGCCAACCCGTTCAACCTGCTGTTGACGCTGCTGGCGGTCGTCTCGTACGGCACGCACGACACCAAGGCCACCACCGTCATCGCCATGATGGTGACCTTGTCGACCGCACTGCGCTTCGTGCAGGAGACGCGCTCGAACCGGGCCGCCGACAGGCTCAAGGCGCTGGTCGGCAACAAGGCCACCGTGCTGCGGCGCGAGCGCCCTGGCCAGGCCGGCGGCGAGTCGGCACCGACACCCGCCGCGGCGAGCGGGCCTCGCCCGCCGCGCCGCGAGGAACTGCCGATCCGCCTGCTGGTGCCGGGCGACATCGTCGCGCTCGCCGCCGGCGACATGATCCCGGCCGACCTGCGCGTGCTCGGCGCCAAGGACCTGTTCGTCAGCCAGTCGGCGATGACGGGCGAGTCGCTGCCGGTGGAGAAGTTCGCCGTCGCGCGCCACGCCGGCGCGAGCCCGCTCGAGCTCGACAACCTGCTGTTCATGGGCACCAACGTCGTCAGCGGCACCGGCCTGGCGGTAGTCGTGGCCACCGGCGCGCGCACCTACTTCGGCGCGCTGGCGCAGCGCGTCAGCGCCAGCGAGCGCGCGCCCACCGCGTTCCAGACCGGCGTCAACCGCGTGAGCTGGCGGCTGATCCGCTTCATGCTGGTGGTGGCGCCGCTGGTGCTGCTGATCAACGGCCTGACCAAGGGCGACTGGCTCGAGGCCGTGCTGTTCGCGCTGTCGGTCGCCGTCGGCCTGACGCCCGAGATGCTGCCGATGATCATGACCTCGACGCTGGCCAAGGGCGCGATCGCGCTGTCGCGCCAGAAGGTGGTGGTCAGGCGGCTCGATGCGATCCAGAACTTCGGCGCGATGAACGTGCTGTGTACCGACAAGACCGGAACGCTGACGCAGGACCGGATCTTCCTCGCGCGCCACATCGACAGCGCCGGTGCCGCCAGCGACGAGGTGCTGCAGCTGGCCTACCTGAACAGCCACTACCAGACCGGACTGAGGAACCTGCTCGACGTCGCGGTGCTCGACAACGTCGAGCTGCATCGCGCGCTCGGTGTCGGAACCCGTTACCGCAAGGTCGACGAGATCCCGTTCGACTTCCAGCGCCGTCGCATGTCGGTGGTGGTGTGCGAGCGCGAGGACCACCACGAGCTGATCTGCAAGGGCGCGGTCGAGGAGGTGCTGTCGGTGTGTATCGCCGCGCGTGCCGGCAACGTCGACCAGCCGCTCACGCCCGGACGGCTGGCACGCATCCATGCCATGACCGACGAGTTGAACGACCAGGGCCTGCGCGTCGTCGCGGTCGCGGTCAGGCAGGAGCCGCCGGTGCGCCAGGTCTACAGCGTCGCCGACGAAGCCGGGCTGACGCTGATGGGCTTCATCGCCTTCCTCGACCCGCCCAAGGAGTCGACGGCGCCGGCGCTGGCGGCGCTGCAGGCGCACGGCATCGAGGTCAAGGTGCTGACCGGCGACAACGAACGCGTGACGGCCAAGATCTGCCATGAGGTCGGGCTCGAGCCGCGCGGCGTCGTGCTGGGCTCGACGCTGGCAGCGATGGGCGAGGCCGAACTGGCGCGCACGGTGGCCGCCGCCAACGTGTTCGCGAAACTCGACCCGATGCAGAAGGAGCGCATCGTCGCGACGCTGCGGCGCGCCGGCAACGTCGTCGGATTCCTCGGCGACGGCATCAACGACGCGCCGGCGCTGCGCGCGGCCGACATCGGCATCTCGGTCGACGGCGCGGTGGACATCGCCAGGGAGGCGGCCGACATCATCCTGCTCGAGAAGAGCCTGCGCGTCCTCGACGCGGGCGTGATCGAAGGCCGGCGCACCTTCGCCAACATGTTGAAGTACCTGTCGATGACGGCCAGCTCGAACTTCGGCAACGTCCTGTCGGTGCTGGTGGCGAGCGTCTTGCTGCCGTTCCTGCCGATGCTGCCGCTGCAGCTGCTGGTGCAGAACCTGCTCTACGACTTGTCGCAGACGGCGATCCCGTTCGACAACGTCGATGCCGAATCGCTCGAGCGGCCGCAGCGCTGGGACCCGGACGGCATCGGCCGCTTCATGTTGTGGTTCGGGCCGGTCAGCTCGATCTTCGACATCGCCACCTTTGCGCTGCTGTGGTTCGTGTTTGCGGCCGACACGCCGGCCGCGCAGGGGGTGTTCCAGTCCGGCTGGTTCGTCGAAGGAGTGCTGTCGCAGACGCTGATCGTGCATTTGATCCGTACCCGACGCGTCCCGTTCGTGCAGAGCCGCGCGGCGTGGCCGCTGCTGGCGGCGACGCTGGCGGTCATGGCCGCAGGCGTCTTCATCCCGATGGGGCCGCTCGCGCACTATGTGCGCATGCAGCCGCTGCCGCTGGCCTTCCTCGGCTGCCTGCCGCTGATCCTGGCCGCCTACGTCGCGCTGGCACAAGCGGTGAAAGGCTTCTACAGTAGCCGCCACGGCTGGCAGGGTGGCGCCCCGCCGGCGCGACGAAGTTGAGTGAAGTCACCCGCGTGCCGTCGATGTTCGCTATGCTGGCGTTCCGAACCCCAAGGAGAACAACCATGCCCGATGTGAGCACTGCCCAGAAAGACCGGCTGATGAGCGACCTGCGCGTCGTCATCGCCGATGCCGAGGAACTGCTGCGCACGACCGCCGGCGATCTCGGCGAGGGCGCGGCCGAAGCGCGCGGGCGCATCCAGGCGCGGCTGCTGCAGGCCAAGGACAACCTGCTGCAGTTGCAGGACGCCGCGGTGGCCAAGGCCAAGGCCGCAGGGATGGCGGCGGACGACTACGTGCACGAGAACCCGTGGCGTGCGATCGGCGCGGCCGCCGGCATCGGTCTCGTCGTCGGGCTGCTGATCGGCCGCCGTTGACGCCGGGCGGCGCTGCGCGGGGGGCGGCCCCGGGCTTTGGCTTCGAGGCCGGTCGTCGCCGCGACGCCGGCCTCCTGTCGGCAGCGTGACGGCATGACCGCGCCGGATCCGGGTGGCGGGTTGTTCGCGTCGCTGCGGCGGCTGCTGGCCACCGCGCTCGAGATCGTGCAGGTCCGGATCGAACTGCTTGCCGTCGAGATCGAGCAGGAGAAGCTGCGCATCTTCGACGCCCTGCTGTGGGCGGCGCTGGCCGTGCTGCTGCTCGGCGTCGGCATCACGCTGCTGGTCGCGCTGCTGCTGATGCTGTTCTGGGACGGCTACCGCCTGGCGGCGTTGGCCGTGTTGTGCGTCTTCTTCATCGGCGGTGGCGTGCTCGTTGCGATGCGGGCACGCGCCCGGCTCGCCAGCCCGGACGGCCTGGCCAGCGCCAGCGTCGCCGAGATCGAGCGCGACCGCGCGGCGCTCGGGGGGCGCGAATGAACCACGCG
>JBBIPS010000351.1:0-3524 GCA_037442725.1 Burkholderiales bacterium
CCGCCCAGCCCGAAGGTGAAGGCCAGCGGCGGGCTGCCGATGAAGATGTCGTCGGCGCCGGCGCGCAGCATGTGCGGCGGCCAGCAGGCGCAGATCGCCATGACGTCGCGGTGGAAGTGCATCGTGCCCTTGGGCTGTCCGGTGGTGCCCGAGGTGAAGGCGATGATGCAGGTGTCGTCGGCGGCGCTGGCAACGTTGTCGAAGGTGGCCGGCTGGCGCGCCATCGCCGCTTCCAGGCCGTGCGGGCCGCTGTCGTTGAAGTGGCGGACGTGGCGCAGCGTCGGGCACTGCGCGGCCGCGCTGGTGAGCTCGCCGGCCAGCGCGAGGTCGCACAACGCGTGCGTGATCTCGGCCTTGGTGATGACCTGGACCAGCTCCTTGGAGCGCAGCAGCGGCATCGTCGCCACCGCGATGCCGCCGGCCTTGACGACCGCGAACCAGCACGCCGCGAGCATCGGGTTGTTCGGCGCGCGCAGCAGCACGCGGTTGCCCGGCACCAGGCCGAGCTCGTGCACCAGCACGCGGGCGATGCGGTTGGCCTGTGCCAGCAAGTCGGCATAGGTCCAGTGCAGCCCGCCCGGGGCCAGCAGGCACGGCCGCTGGCCCCAGCCGCGCGCGACGGCGCCGTCGAGCAGCGCTGCGGCGCAATTCAGCCGCGCCGGGAACTGCAGCTCGGGCGACTCGAACAGGAACTCGGGCCATTGCTCGCGCGGCGGCAGGTGGTCGCGGGCGAAGGAGTCGAAGGGCGTGTCCACCGGCCTGGACGCTGCTGCCCGCCGGGCCGACTCGTTCATGCGGCCTCGGCCCGGCACATCGTGCCGAAGCCCGGTTGACCGGGGGGGACGCCACTCGGGCAGGTGTCGCGCATCAAGGGTTCTCCGCAACGGGCCCGGCCGCGCGGGCGATGACCGAATCTAGGACCGGCCCCTCGGGATGTCAACGCAAGGCTGGGTCCGCGCCGGCCGCGCCGGGCTCGGCGCCGGCCGCTGGCGGTGGCCTGGCCTGGGCTCGGCCGACCTGCGCGGCGCTGTCGCGAGGGTTTCCCGGACGTTGCCGAGCGAGCGGCTGCGCCCGGGATCGCCGTCCGGCCAGCGAGGCACCGCACGCAGCGCAGGATGCGCGCCGGCGCGATGCGGGTACGCTTGGCATCCTCTCGACCCCAACGCGCGGCAGCGCACGGAGCATCCCGATGGCACTCGGCAAGATCCTCGTCGCCCAGGGCGGCGGCCCCACAGCGGTGATCAACCAGAGCCTCGTCGGCGTCGTCCTCGAGGCGCGCCGCCACAAAGGCATCGACCTGGTCTACGGCGCGCACCACGGCGTGCGCGGCATCGTCGACGAGGACTTCGTCGATCTGACGCAGGAGACCAGCCACAACCTCGAGCTGGTTGCCGCCACGCCGTCGTCGGCGCTGGGCTCGACGCGTGACAAGCCCGACATCGGGTACTGCCAGGAGATCTTCAGGGTGCTGCGCGCGCACGGCATCGGGCACTTCTTCTACATCGGCGGCAACGATTCGTCGGATACCGTGCGCATCGTCAGCGAGGAGGCGGCCAAGGCGCGCTACGCGCTGCGCTGCATCCACATCCCGAAGACGATCGACAACGACCTGGTCGGCAACGACCACACGCCCGGCTTCCCGTCGGCGGCACGCTTCGTCGCCCAGGCCTTCACCGGCGCCAACCTCGACAACGCGGCGCTGCCGGGCGTCTACGTCGCGGTGGTGATGGGCCGGCACGCCGGCTTCCTGACGGCGGCCTCGGCGCTGGGCAAGAAGTTCCCCGACGACGGCCCGCACCTGATCTACCTGCCCGAGCGCACCTTCGACGTGGCGCGCTTTCTCGCCGACGTCAAGGCCACGCACGATCGATACGGGCGCTGCGTGGTCGCCGTCTCCGAGGGCATCCACGACGCCGGCGGGGCGCCGATCCTGGCGCAGCTGGCGCGGGACATGGAGCACGACGCGCACGGCAACGTCCAGCTCTCCGGCACCGGCGCACTGGCCGACCTGCTGTGCGAGCAGATCAAGTCGAGGCTCGGCTACAAGCGCGTGCGCGGCGACACCTTCGGCTACCTGCAGCGCAGCTTCGTCGGCTGCGTCAGCGACGTCGACCAGCGCGAGGCGCGCGAGGTCGGCGAGAAGGCGGTGCAGTACGCGATGTGGGGCGGGCGCGACGGCTCGGTGGCGATCAAGCGCACCGGCTACTACTCGGCCGACTACGAACTGGTGGCGCTGGCCGATGTGGCTGGCAGGACGCGGGTGATGGAGGACGAGTTCATCGCGGCCAGCGGCACCGACGTCACCGACGCCTTCCGCCTCTACCTGCGCCCGCTGCTCGGCTCGGGCATGCCCGACGCCTACCGGCTGCGGCCGGCGCCGGTGGCGCGGGTGCTGCAGGACTGACGGGCGGGCACAGCCGCGGCCAGCCTGCAGCCCCGGTCCGCGCCGGCCGCTCGCGGGATTCCATGCGCGCAGGGCCGGCACCATAATCGACCGGTCTTTCGGGCGCAGTGCGCCGAAAAGGTTGCCTCCGATGCGAGTGTTGCCCGGCGGGGCCGCCGGTTCCGGTCTCATCGACGAGCCGCAGGCGTCGCTGCAGTCGGCCCGGCGTGGCAACCGGCGCCGCCTGGCGGTGTTCGGCGGCGTGTTCATCGCCAGCCTGCTCGTCGGCCAGGGCTGGAACCTGTGGCGCCACGACGAGTACCGCGCGTTGTCGCGGCTGCAGGTCAGCGTGCCCGAATTGGGCGTGCCGGGCGCCGCCGCCTCGAACGCGCTGGCCACGCAGCTGCAGTACCTGAACAGCCGGCCGCTGCTCGAGAAGGTCGCACTCGCGCTGACCGCCGCCGGCCAGCAGCTGCCAGCCGGCGTCGATGCGGTGGCGCAGTTGCAGGACATGCTGCACGTCAAGCCGGTACCCGGCGCCGACGTCGTCGAGTTGCTGGCCACCGGCGAATCCGCGCTGCTGGCGGCCGGGCTGCTCAATGCACTGCCCGATGTGATCCGCGCCGAGTTGACGGCGCACCAGGCGCAGGCGGCCGACACCCTGCTGGCCGGCGCGCGCCAGGAGCTGGCGCGGCTGGACAGGACGGCAGCGCAGAACCGCGCCCAGCTCGAGCGTTTCCGCAACCAGGCGGGTCTGCTGGCCGAGCGCGACGAGAACGAGGCCATGGCGCGCAGCAAGGGGTTGTCCAACGCGCTGAACAATGCGATGGAACGAGAGGCCGCGGCCCAGGCACGGCTGCGCGCGTTGACTGACAACGCCGACGCCGGTCGGGCCGGCGGGCGCACGCGGGACGATCCCGCGCTCGTCGCGCTGACCGGCCGCGCCGGCCAGGTGCGCGAGGAGTTGCGCGACATGGAGCGCACCTACACCGCCGAGTTCATGGCAATGGACCCGCGCGCGCGCGCGCTGCGGGCGCGCCTGGCCGAGCTCGAACGGCAGATCGTCCAGCAGGGCAGCGCCAGCCAGGAGGCGGCGGTCAACGCCGCGCAGGAAGAGGCGGCCGGCGCCCGCGCCAACGTC
>JBBIPS010000352.1:0-3523 GCA_037442725.1 Burkholderiales bacterium
CTCTCAGGCCAGCGCCACCGGCACGCGCGGCGCCAGCGCGCACATCAGCTCGTAGCCGATCGTGCCGGCGGACTGCGCAACCTCGTCGATCGCGAGCCGCGCGCCGCCCGGGCCGTGGCCCCAGAGCGTGACCTCGCTGCCCGGCCCGGCGCCGGGCAGCGGCGTCAGGTCGACCACCAGCATGTCCATCGAGACGCGGCCGACCGTCGTCGTGCGCCGGCCGTCGACCAGCACCGGCGTGCCGCTGCCGGCCGAGCGCGGGTAGCCGTCGGCATAACCGCAGGCGACGACGCCGATGCGCATCGCGGCCGCGGCGCTGAAGCGGCTGCCGTAGCCGACCGTGTCGCCGCGCTCGAGCTGCTGCGTGGCGATGACGCGCGAGCGCAGCGTCATCGCCGGCTGCAGATCCCAGTCGGCGAGGTCGTGCGTCGGGGCGTCGGGCGCGCTGCCGTACAGCATGATGCCTGCGCGCACCCAGTCCGAGCGCAGCCCGGCGTGGCGCAGCGTCGCAGCGCTGTTGGCCAGGCTGCGCTCGCCGGGCAGGTCGCGCGTCGCGACTTCGAACGCCGCCACCTGGTGCGCGATGCCGCGCGCGCCGTCGGCATCCGAGAAGTGCGTCATCAGCGAGATCTCGCCCACCTGCGGCAGCGCGTCCAGCCGCGTCCAGGCGCCGCGGTAGGCAGCCGGCGCGAAGCCGAGCCGGTTCATGCCGCTGTTCATCTTCAGGAAGACGCGCTGCGGCTGGTGCGTCTTGTGTGCCGCCAGCCAGTCGATCTGCGCGTCGCAATGCACCACGTGCCACAGGTTCAGCCGTGAGCACAGCTCGAGGTCGCGCGGCTCGAACACGCCTTCGAGCAGCAGCAGCGGGCCGCGCCAGCCGAGCGCGCGCAGCGCTTCGGCCTCGGCCAGGTCGAGCAGTGCGAAGCCGTCGGCGCCGCGCAGCGCGGGATAGACGCGCTCGATGCCGTGACCGTAGGCGTTGGCCTTGACGACGGCCCAGACGCGCGCATCGGGCATCGCCTGCCGCGCACGCGCCAGGTTGTGCGCCAGCGCGGCGGCATGGATCACGGCTTCGATCGGGCGCGGCACGGCGGGTCTCGGTGGCCAGGGGCGGGCGCTGATTCTGCCAGTCGACCGTGCTGCGGCGCCGCCAGCGTGCCGCTGCGGCGCACCCGCATGCTATAACCCGCCGCTCCAGACCCTGTGCCCGAACGGCAGCGCCGGCGCGCGTGCCGCGGTTGCAGGGGACGAGACATCGGCCGACCGGCGGCGCCGACTCGGCACGTCGATCGAAGAAAGAGGCAGGTCGGCTTGCGGAAGACTCCAAGGCTATGAAGAAGGGCTTCCGCACCATCATGGCGGCGCAGTTCTTCAGCTCGTTGGCCGACAACGCCCTGCTCGTCGCGGCGATCGAGTTGCTGCGCTTCGACCACGCGCCGGCCTGGCAGATTCCGGCGCTGACGCCGATGTTCGCGCTGTTCTACGTCCTGCTCGCGCCGTTCGTGGGTGCCTTTGCCGATGCGGTGCCCAAGGGCCGCGTGATGTTCATCTCGAACACGATCAAGATCGTCGGCTGCCTGATGATGCTGTTCGGCGGCCACCCGCTGCTGGCCTACGCCGTGGTCGGGCTGGGTGCGGCGGCGTACTCGCCGGCCAAGTACGGCATCCTCACCGAGCTGCTGCCGCCGTCGCAGCTGGTCAAGGCCAACGGCTGGATCGAGGGCCTGACGATCGCCTCGATCATCCTGGGCATCCTGCTCGGCGGCCAGCTGGTCGGGCCGCGCATCGCGCCCTGGCTGCTGGGCATCGACGTTCCGATGATCGACACCGGCATCCACACCGCGCCCGAGGCGGCGATCGCCGCGCTGATCTCGCCCTACGTGCTGGCCGCGGTGTTCAACCTGTACATCCCGCGCACCGAGGCGGCGCTGCAGCGCCTGTCGCGCAGCCCGGGCGAGCTGGTGCGCGACTTCTCGCGCTGCAACGCGCGGCTCTGGTCCGACAAGCTGGGCCAGATCTCGCTGGCCACGACGACGATGTTCTGGGGCGTCGGCGGCAACCTGCGCATCATCGTCTTTCCGTGGGCCGCGGCGGCGCTGGGCTACAGCACGACGCAGGCCTCGTCACTGGCCGGCGTGGTCTCGATCGGCGTCGCGGTCGGCGCGGTGCTGGCCTCGGCGCGCATGCGGCTCGACCGTGCCACCGCAGTGATTCCGCTCGGCGTGCTGATGGGCGTGCTGGTGATCGGGCTGAACTTCATCCGCGAGGTCTGGGTCGCGGTGCCGTTCCTGATGCTGCTCGGCCTGGCCGGCGGCTTCCTGGTGGTGCCGATGAACGCGCTGCTGCAGCACCGCGGGCACAACCTGATGGGCGCCGGTCGGTCGATCGCGGTGCAGAACTTCAACGAGCAGGCCTGCCTGCTCGGTCTGGGCGCGTTCTACGCCGGGCTGACGCGCCTGGGCCTGTCGTCCTTCACCGCGATCGCGATCTTCGGCAGCGTCGTCGCCGGCGTGATGGCGTTGATCGGGCGCTGGCATGCCAGCAACGGCGTGCGCCATCGCGACGAGGTCGAGCGCCTGCTGGCGATCGCCCGGCTCGACCGGCACTGAGCAACCCCCCGCGACCGGGCTGTGCGCAGCCCGCCCCCGAGCGGTCGACGGCCGCTTCGGGGCCGCTCGCACCGATGAGCGCCGCCGCTGCGCGCCCATGGGCAGCACCGGCGGTGTTCAACGCGCCGACGCTGCGGCGTCTCGAGGTGGCCGTCGCGCCAGGTCGACGACGCAGGGCTGCACGCGTCGGGGCCGGCCACGAACGCAATGCACGGCCACGCTATTGCGTCGGCGGTGGCGCTGGCGGTGCAGGTTCGGCAGGCGCCGCCGGGCCCGCGTCATCGGCAGCGCGACGAAGCCCGTGGCGCTGCAGCAGTCGATCGAGCGCCGTCAGGTCGAGCGGCTTGCCGAGCAAGGCATCGGCGCCGGCCAGCGCAGCGCGCACCTGATCCGTCGGGCTGTGGTGGGCCGACACCAGGACCAACGCCGGCATCGGGCCCCGCACGGCAAGTTCGTGGTGCGCGATCTGTCGGCACAGGGCCAGACCGTCGAGCCCGGCGGGCCCGCCGAGGTCGGTGTCGAGGAAGACGAAGCCAAACGCCTGCGACGACAGCAGCGCGATCGCCTGGCCGGCGTGCCCGGCCCGATCGGTGGCCAGGTCGTAGTGCTGCAACTGCCGGTCGAGCAGGCGCAGGTCGGCCTCGCTGCCGTCGACGATCCGAGTGGTGGAGCGTGCCAACCCGCCGTCCATACCGGCGTGGCCCAAGACGAAACTTCTGATCGGCGTGGCGCTGGTGATCCTGGCCTTCTTCTGGCTTACCCGGCGCCTGTTCGTCATCGGCCGCCAAATGGTGGCGCTGGTTGAAAACAGGAACCTCAACACAGACCTGCGCCGGGCCAGCGAGGAGATCGAAGATGACCGCCTCCGGCTGATTTTCGCGTGCTGCCACCCGGCGATCGATCCGCTGGTTCAG
>JBBIPS010000353.1:0-3520 GCA_037442725.1 Burkholderiales bacterium
GACCCGTGTCGAGTCGATCACCTTGAAGGCGCGCTCGCGCAGGGCATCGGCGCCTTCGCCGGTGACGTCGAACGCCACCACCGCGCCACCGCTGCCGTGCTGCTGGCGCATCGCCAGCGCGTGCTGCGGATGCGACGCCAGGCCGGGGTAGTACACGCGCGCCACCTGCGGCTGCTCGGCGAGCCAGCGTGCGATCTGCAACGCGCGCGCACTGTGCGCCGGCATGCGCACCGAAAGTGTCTCCATGCCCTTGAGCACGACCCAGGCGTTGAAGGGCGAGAGCGTCAGCCCGGCCGACTTCATCAGCGGATACATCCTGCCGCGCAGCAGGTCCTCGGAGCCGCACAGCGCGCCGGCGATGACCCGGCCCTGGCCGTCGAGGTACTTGGTGCCGGAGTGCACGACGATGTCGGCGCCGAACTCGGCCGGGCGCTGCAACGCCGGTGAGCAGAAGCTGTTGTCGATCGCGAGCAGCGCACCGGCCTGGCGCGCGATGCCGGCCAGTGCGGCGATGTCGCAGACGTCGGTCAGCGGGTTGGTGGGGGATTCGGCCAGCAACAACTTGGTGTTGGGTCGCAGCGCGGCGCGCCAGTCGTCCAGATCCACCTGCGCGACGAAGGTCGACTCGACGCCGAACTTGCCCATGTCGGCCTGGATCAGGCGCAGCGTGGAGCCGAAGACGCTGCGCGAGCACAGCACGTGGTCGCCCGCCTTCAGCAGCCCCATCAGCAGCAGCAGATTGGCCGACATGCCGCTGCCGGTGCCGATGCAGCCGCCGGTGCCTTCGAGCGCGGCCAGGCGGCGCTCCATCATCATCACCGTCGGGTTGCCGAAGCGGCTGTAGGTGAAGGATTCCTCCTCCTCGGCGAAGCGACGCGCGGCAGTGGCCGCGTCGGGCTGCACGAAGCTGCTGGTGAGGAACACCGCCTCGGAGTTCTCGCCCCACTGCGTGCGCGGCAGGCCCTCGCGCACGGCGAGCGTGTCGCGCTGCAGGCCGGCCGGCAGTCCGCTCGCCGGCAGGCGTTTCCTGGCACCGTCGCTCATGTCGATTCGGTCCGGCTCTGCAGCGTCAGGCCGCTGCTTGCCGCGTCGTCCTCGTCGTCGCCCCGGGCGGCGCTGCGCTGGCGTTCGATGGCATCGAAATCGGCGGCGCTCACGTCGCCGGTGATGTACGCGCCGTCGAAGCACGAGGCCTCGAAACCGGCGATGTTCGGGTTGAGTCGGCCGACGACGCGCTTCATCGCGTCGACATCCTGGTAGATCAGCGCGTCGGCGCCGATGAACTCGCGGATCTGCTCGATGCTGCGGCCGTGCGCGATCAGTTCGTCGCGCGTGGGCATGTCGATGCCGTAGACGTTGGGGAAGCGCACCGGCGGTGCCGCCGAGGCCATGTAGACCTTGCGCGCACCGGCCTCGCGCGCCATCTGCACGATCTCCTTGCTGGTGGTGCCGCGCACGATCGAGTCGTCGACCAGCAGCACCTTGCGCCCCCTGAACTCCTGTGCGATGGCATTGAGCTTCTGCCGCACCGACTTCTTGCGCACCTGCTGGCCCGGCATGATGAAGGTGCGGCCGACATAGCGGTTCTTGACGAAGCCTTCGCGGTACGGCTTGCCGATCTTCTGTGCCAGCTGCATCGCCGATGGCCGGCTCGATTCCGGAATCGGGATGACGACGTCGATCTCGCTCGGCGGCATCGTGCTGATGACGCGCTGTGCCAGCGACTCGCCCAGGTTGAGCCGCGCCTGGTAGACCGAGATGCCGTCGATCACCGAATCGGGGCGCGCCAGGTAGACGTACTCGAACATGCACGGATGCAGCGAGGGTGCCTCGGCGCACTGCCGGGCATGCACCCGGCCGTCGAGGTCGACGAAGATCGCCTCGCCGGGTGCGACGTCGCGCACCACGCGGTGGCCGGTGCCCTCGAGCGCCACCGTCTCGCTGGCCACCATCACCTCGGGGCCCGCCGCGTCGGCCCGGTCGGCCTGGCCGTAGACCAGCGGCCGGATGCCGAAGGGGTCGCGAAAGGCCAGCAGGCCGTAGCCGGCGATCAGCGCCACCACCGCGTACGAGCCGCGCAGGCGCCGGTGCACCGCGCGCACCGCGCGGAACACCAGGTCGGGCGTCAACGGCACGTCGCGCCCGGCCAGCTCGACCTCATGCGCCAGGATGTTGATCAGCACCTCGGTGTCGCTGCCGGTGTTGATGTGGCGACGGTCGATGTCGAAGAGCTCCTTCTTGAGCGCAGCCGCGTTGGTCAGGTTGCCGTTGTGCACCAGCACGATGCCGTACGGCGCGTTGACGTAGAACGGCTGCGCCTCCTCGTCGTTGAAGGCGTTGCCCGCCGTCGGATAGCGCACCTGGCCGAGGCCGACGTTGCCGGGCAGCGCGCGCATGTTGCGCGTGCGAAAGACATCCTTGACCATGCCGCGCGCCTTGTGCATGAAGCACTGCGTGCCCTGCATCGTGACGATGCCCGCCGCATCCTGGCCGCGGTGCTGCAGCAGCAGCAGCGCATCGTAGATGAGCTGGTTGACCGGGGCCCTGGAGATGACGCCGACGATGCCGCACATGGTGTCGCTAGTCCTCGATCAAGCCGGTCAGTCCGGCAGGTGCCGCGCCACGTCGATCGGCAACACCGGCTTGAGCCCGTGCAACACGACCGCGAGCCAGGCCGCGCCCTGCGAATCGCGCCACGGCTGCGAGCGTGCCGCCGGCGTGAAGGCGACCAGCGTGGCGACCGCCAGCAGCAGCACCACGCCGCGCAGCGCGCCGAACGCGGCACCGAGCAAGCGGTCGATGGCGGTCAACGGCGTGGCATGGATCAGCATCTGCACCCCTTTGGCCAGCAGCGCCCAGACGACCAGCACGACGATGAAGGTGGCGATGAAGGCCACCCCCTGCTGCAACGCCGAACCCGGCGCACCGATCGGCAACCGGGCGGCGACCTGCGGCGAGAACATCTGCGCCAGCACGTAGGCGACGATCCAGCCGGTGAGCGACATCAGCTCGAACACCAGCCCGCGCCACAGTCCGACGCTGACCGAGACGGCCAGCATCGCGAGCAAGCTCCAGTCGATCCAGCCGATCTCGGCCATCGCGCATCAAAGGGCCAGGATGGCCGTCGGCAGTCCGGCGGCCTTGATGCGCGAAGCGACCTGTTCGGCTTCGGCGCGGCTGGCGAACGGGCCGACGCGAACGCGCGTGCGCCGGCCGCCATCGGCGTCGACCACCTGCGTATAGGACTTCAGCCCCAGCCGCTCGATCTTCTGCCTGGCCTCGCGCAGCCGGTCCGGATCGGTGTAGGCACCGACCTGGACGACGATGCGCGTCGCGCCGGTGGCCGCGGACCTGGGCCCGGCATCCGTCTTGCCGTCGAGCAGCGCGCGTGCCCGCGCGCCGTCGTCGGTGGCGGGGCGATCGCCGATGCCGAAGAAGCGCAGCCCGCCGCGCGCGACGCCCGGCCCGAGCGCGTGCCGCACCGAGAGCCCGCCGGCCCAGGTCTGCTTCGGCGCCAGCG
>JBBIPS010000354.1:0-3518 GCA_037442725.1 Burkholderiales bacterium
GTTGCGCAACACCAGCTGCACGTCGGTCAGCTGCAGCGGCGGCGCGGCGCGCTGCTCGTCGACCCAGCGCACCACGGCGCCGCGGACGACGAGCTCGGGCTGCTCGAAGAACCAGTCGGCCAGCGCGCCGGCGTCGAGCGTCGTTGCGCCGGCGTCGACCTCCATGCCCGCCACGTGCCAGCGGCCCTGCACGTCGCGCCGCACCTCGAGCCTCGCATCGTCGATCAGCAGTTGCGCGAAGCGCAGCCGCAGCGCCAGCAGCGCCGGCACCGACAGCGCTGCCGACACACGCGGCAGGCGCAGCGCCTCGCCCCCGCGGCGGTCGCGCAGCACCACGTCGCGCAGCACAAAGGCCGGCACCCAGCCCGAGCTGTGCACGCTGATCCGGCCGATCTGCACCGGCGTGCCCAGCGCGCGGCCGGCCTGCGCCTCGATGCGCGGGCGCCAATCGTCCAGACGCGGCAGAATCCACCAGTGCAGCGTCAGCCAGGCGGCCAGAGCCACGCTCCAGAGCGTCAGCAGCAACCCCAGCGCGATGCGCCACCACACGCGGGCGCCGAGCCAGGCTGGACGGCGCACAGCAGCGAACAGCGGAAGAAGGGGCATGGATGAGGTGCGACGACCGGCACACGGCGTACGCTGCCAGCCGTCGGCGATCCGGCCTGGCCCGGCGCGACCGTAGCGATGGCGCGGGCCGCGGCTCAATCTAGCACAGCGCCCCGGCACCTCGCATGGCTTCCGATTCTCCCGCCGCAGAGCCGACCTGCGCCGCCGCCGGGCACAGCCGCTTCGTGCAGCGCGTGCGCCGACGCTATGCCGCCGAGCTGGCGCTGCTGCCGCCAGGCCTGCCCGATGGTGAGGTCGTCACCGCACTGGTACGGCGGCTGCAGGCCGAGGGCCGGCCGCTCGGCTCGGCGTTGCGCGTGGCGCGTCAACTCGTGCTCGAGCGGCTGGCGGTGCTGGACATCGAACAGGGCGCGCCGCTCGACCACGTCACCGGCGCGATGACGGCGCTGGCCGAGGCCACGCTCGAGTTGGCGCTGGCTGCCGCACGCGCCGACGAGGATGCGCGCCGCGGCGTGCCGCTGGATGCCGGCGGCCGGGTCATCGATTTCTGGATCATCGGCATGGGCAAGCTCGGTGCGCGAGAGCTCAACGTCTCGTCCGACATCGACCTGGTCTACGTCTGCGAAGACGACGGCCAGACCACCGGGCCGGCCGGCGGCGACGCGAGCTGCAGCGCGCAGGAGTACTTCAGCGCCGTGGCCAGGCGGCTGTACACGCTGATCGGCGAGACCACCGACGACGGGTTCGTCTTCCGCGTCGACCTGGCCTTGCGCCCCAACGGCAACTCGGGCCCGCCGGTGGTCAGCCTGGCGATGCTCGAGGAGTACTTCCAGGTGCAGGGCCGCGAGTGGGAGCGCTTCGCCTGGCTCAAGAGCCGGGTCGTCGCGCCGCGCGCCAGCATTGCCGCCGGCCGCGCGCTGCCGCTGCGCTCGCTCGTCACGGCGTTCGTGTACCGGCGCTACCTCGATTACGGCGTGTTCGACGGCCTGCGCCAGCTGCACCGCAGGATCCGCGACGAGGCGCAGCGCCGCGCCGCCGGACGGCCCGAGCGCGCCAACGATGTCAAGCTCTCGCGCGGCGGCATCCGCGAGATCGAGTTCATCGTGCAACTGCTGCTGGTGGTGCGAGGTGGCCAGTTCCCCGAGATCCGCTCGCGCTCGACGCTGCGCAGCCTGGATCGGCTGGCCGCGCGCGGCCTGATCAATCCAGGGACCGCGGCCCGTCTGGCGCAGGCCTACGTCTTCCTGCGCCGCGTCGAGCACCGCATCCAGTACCTCGACGACCAGCAGACGCACCTGCTGCCGGTGGTCGACGGCGACCTGGCCTGGATCGCCGCGTCGCTGGGCCCGGCGTGCCGCGCCCAAGCCTGCGGCCTGCTCGATCGATTGTGCGAAGTGCGCGAGTTCGTCGCCACCGAATTCGATGCCCTGTTGAACGAGGGTCAGGCGCCGGCAGCCAACGGCGCGGGCAACGGCTGCCGCCACTGCGGCAATGGTCCGCCCGCGCTCGACAGCGAGGCACTCGCCGAGCAGCTTCCGGCCGCGCTGGCCGAGCGCGTGCGCCACTGGGTCGCCGAGCCGCGCGTGCTGGCGCTGCGCGACTCGAGCAAGCTGCGCCTGGGCGCGCTGATGCTGCGCGCGGCGCGTTGCGTGGCGGACGGGCAGTGCCCGCTGGAGGCGACGTTGCGGCTGATCGACTGGCTCGACCCGCTGCTGCGGCGCGACAGCTACCTGGCACTGCTGGCCGAGCGACCCGATGTCCTGCGGCGCCTGCTGCGCCTGCTCGGGCTGGCGCGCTGGCCGATGCGCTACCTGATGCGCCACCCCGGCGTCATCGACGAGCTGGCCGATCCGCGGCTGCTGGCCCAGCGCTTCGACCGCACCGAGTACAGCGACTCGCTCGAGCAACGCCATGCCGCCTGGCAGCGCAGCGGCGAGGCCGACGAGGAGGCATTGCTCGACACGCTGCGCCACGCCCACCATGCCGAGGTGTTCCGCACGCTGGTGCGCGACCTCGAAGGGTCGCTGACGGTCGAGCAGGTGGCCGACGAGCTGTCGGCGCTGGCCGACGCGACCGTCGAGCGCACGCTGCGCTGGGTCTGGCCACGGCTGAAGTCGCGTCATCGCGCCGAGCCGCGCTTCGCCGTCATCGCCTACGGCAAGCTCGGCGGCAAGGAACTGGGCTATGGCGGCGACCTCGACGTGGTGTTCGTCTACGACGACGGCGACGAGCCCGACGCCGACCGTGCGCAGGAGGTCTACGGCCAGTACGTGCGCAAGCTCATCACCTGGATGACGCTGCGCACCGCTGCGGGCGAGCTGTTCGACATCGACACGGCGCTGCGGCCGAACGGCAACTCGGGGCTGCTGGTCACGTCGATCGCCGCCTTCGAGCGCTACCAGGTCGGGCGCGGCAGCAATACGGCGTGGACCTGGGAGCACCAGGCCCTGACGCGCGCGCGCTGCTGCGCTGGCAGCGCGGACCTGGCGCAGCGCTTCGAGGCGGTGCGGCGCCAGGTGCTGGCCGCACCGCGCGATCGCGTCGCGCTGGCACGCGAGGTCACCGAGATGCGCGACAAGGTGCGCCGTTCGCGCCCGGTCAGGCCCGGGCGCTTCGACGTCAAGCACAGCCCGGGCGGCATGATGGACGCCGAGTTCGCGGTGCAGTACCTGGTGCTGGCGCACGGCGCGACGCAGCCGGCACTGCTCGACAACGTCGGCAACATCGCGTTGCTGCAGCGCGCCGAGCAGGCCGGGCTGCTGCCGGCCGGGGTCGGCGACGCCGCCGCCGATGCCTACCGCGAGCTGCGACGCGCCCAGCACCGCGCGCGATTGGACGAGCAGCCGACGCAGTTCGCGCCAGAGTTGCTGGCGGCCGAGCGCGACGCCGTGCTGGCGCTGTGGCGCGCGGTCTTCGATTGACCGGCGCCGGCGACGGACTGCTGCCGCCGC
>JBBIPS010000355.1:0-3484 GCA_037442725.1 Burkholderiales bacterium
TCAGCGGCAAGACCGCGGTGCTGTGCCCGATCGACCGCTTCGACCGGGCACGCTTCTTCGCACATCCCGCAATAAATGCACCGCAGTTCGTCGATGACGAAGCTCTGCGGCTCGCGGCGCGTGCGCACGGCGCGTTGCACGGCGCCGGCTTGCTCGAGGTGGCGCCGCCGGTGGGCCCGCGCGATGCGCCGTCGGACCCATGGCCCTGTGCCGCGCAAGCCACCGGCCAGCCGGGCCGGGTGACGCTGGTCGGCGCCGGCCCGGGCGACCCCGAGTTGCTGACGGTCAAGGCCGAGCGTGCGCTGCGCAACGCCAGCCTGGTGCTGTACGACCATCTGGTCGGTCGCGAGGTGCTCGAGCTGCTGCCGGAGCAGGCGACTCGCATCTACGTCGGCAAGCAGTCCGGCCACCACATCCTGAGCCAGGACGCGATCATCGAGCTGATGCTGCGGTTGGCGCGCAGCGGCCGGCCGCTGCTGCGCCTGAAGGGCGGCGACCCGTACATCTTCGGCCGCGGCGGCGAGGAAGCGCAGGCGCTGGCCGCCGCGGGCGTGCCGTTCGAGGTCATCCCCGGCATCAGCGCGGCGCAGGGCGCGGCAGCCATGGCCGGCATGCCGCTGACGCACCGTGACCATGCCGGTTCGGTGATCTTCGCCACCGGCCACCTGCGCAAGGGGCGGCACGACGGCGATGCCGAGCACAGCGTCGACCTCGACTGGGACCTGCTGGCGCGCCCGCACCAGACGGTCGTCATCTACATGGGCGTGGGCACGCTGGCGGTGATCTGCCAGCAGCTCGCCAGGCATGGCCTGGCCGCCGACACCCCGGCGGCGACGGTCGAGCGCGCGACGCGGCCCGACCAGCGCACCCTCGTCGGCACGCTGGGCACGCTGCCGGCACTGGCCATCACGCACGGTGTCAGGGCGCCGGCGCTCATCATCATCGGCGGCGTCGTCGGCCTGCACGCCGTGCTGGCGCCGGCGCGGTGGGCGGCGCTCGCGTCGGCATGAGCGGGCCGGACCCGACGCGCCGGGATGCCCGGCGGCGCATCGTGCCTCACCGGATCGGGTACGGTTCAGGCCGAGGCGGGATCGCCGCCGCGGCCGCCCGGGCACGCCCGCGTCGGCGTGAAGGCGATTGACGCATTCCTGCGCCGCATCAAGGTCGGGCCGGCGCGGCGGTACTAGAGTGCCGAATATTTTCGACTGCGAGCGAGCCGACCCGATGACGCCCCAACGAATCCCCGCGCTCGTCTGCCCCGCCGGCTCGCTGCGCGCGCTGAAGCTGGCCGTCGACGCCGGTGCCGACGCCGTCTACATGGGGCTGAAGGACGCCACCAACGCGCGCAACTTCGCCGGGCTGAACTTCGACGACGCCCAGGTGCGCGAAGGCGTCGGCTACGCGCACGCCCATGGCCGCCAGGTGCTGATGGCGCTGAACACCTACGCCGACGCGCGCGACACCACCCCCTGGCAGCGCGCGGTGGACCGCGCCGCCGAACTCGGCACCGACGCGCTGATCGTCGCCGACAGCGCGGTCATGGCCTACGTGCGCGCGCACCACCCCGAGCTGCGGCTGCACCTGTCGGTGCAGGCCTCGGCCACCACCTACGAGGCGATCGAGTACTACCGCGAGCGCTACGGCATCGCCCGCGCGGTGCTGCCGCGGGTGCTGACGCTGGCGCAGGTGGCGCACGTCATCCGGCACACGCCGGTGGACATCGAGGTGTTCGGCTTCGGCAGCCTGTGCGTGATGGTCGAGGGGCGTTGCGCGCTGTCGTCGTACGTCACCGGCCAGTCGCCGAACACCGTCGGCGTGTGCTCGCCGCCGTCGGCGGTGCGCTGGCACGAGACCGAGGCGGGCGTCGAATCGCGCCTGAACGGTGTGCTCATCGACCGCTACGCGCCCGATGCGCCGCGCGGCTACCCGACCTTGTGCAAGGGCCG
Source organism: Burkholderiales bacterium (assembly GCA_037442725.1). Classification (GTDB taxonomy): domain Bacteria; phylum Pseudomonadota; class Gammaproteobacteria; order Burkholderiales; family Burkholderiaceae_C; genus Pseudaquabacterium. The sequence goes on from JBBIPS010000355.1 coordinate 1,947, forward strand.
CTTCAACGTCGCAGGCGAGCTCGACTACGCGATCGAGGAGCCGACCAGCCTGAACACCCTCGAGCTGCTGCCGCAACTCATCGAGGCCGGCGTCAAGGCGATCAAGATCGAGGGTCGCCAGCGCAGCCCCAACTACGTCGCCGAGGTCACGCGCGTGTGGCGCGCGGCGATCGATCTGGCCACGTCGAATGCGCGTTATGCGGTGCAACCCGCCTGGAGCGCCCAGCTCGGGCGCTGGGCCGAGGGCCAGCAGCACACGCTCGGCGCCTACGACCGGCCCTGGCGCTGAAGGCGCAGCTGCCGCAACGATGCCGCCGCCGACGACAACCGAGGTCCACCCCGACATGAACACTGCGACCGCCCCGCTGGCCCTCACCGTCGGGCCGCTGCAGTATTGGTGGCCGCGCGCCGCGACGCTGGACTTCTACGCCGACGTCGCCGCAAGCCCGGCGCGCTGCGTCGTGCTCGGCGAGGTCGTCTGCTCGCGCCGCAACGAGTTCAGGCTCGACGACTGGATCGCGCTGGCGCGCGACCTCGCCGCCGCCGGCAAGACGGTCGTGCTGGCCACGCAGGCACTGGTGATGTCCGAGGCCGAGTTGCGCAGCGTGCGCCGCATTGCCGAGCAGGACGAGTTCGCGGTCGAGGCCGGCGACACCTCGGCGCTGCGGCTGCTGGCGCAGGCCGGCGCGGCGCGACCCGGGCGGGCGCCGTTCGTGCTCGGCCCGCACATCAACATCTACAACCGCGCCGCGCTGGTCGAGCACGCGTCGCTCGGCGCCGGACGCTGGGTCGCGCCGCTCGAGCTGGCGATCGATGCCGTGGCGCGCATCAACCCGCGCGACGACGCGGTGCCGGGCGCGGCCGGGCCGGTCGCCACCGAGGTGTTCGGCTTCGGCCGCATGCCGCTGGCGTTCTCGGCGCGCTGCTTCACCGCGCGCCACCACCGGCTGACCAAGGACGAGTGCGACTTCCGCTGCCGCGACGATGCCGACGGCCTGCTGCTCACGACCAGCGAGGGCAAGCCCTTCCTGGTGCTCAACGGCATCCAGACGCAATCGGCCGCGCTGCATTGCCTGATCGACGATGCCGATGCGCTGCGCGCCGCGGGTGTGGCCAGCGTGCGCCTGTCGCCGTGCGCGAACGGTTTCGCGCGTGTGCTGGCGCTGTTCGATGCGGTCTACAACCACGGCGCGTCGGCGGCCGAGGCGCGCGCCGAACTCACCGCGCTGGGCCTGCCCGGCGCGCTCGTCGACGGCTTCGCGCAGCGTGCGCCCGGCATGCAGGAACTGATCGCGTGAGTGCCGCACTGACGCTTCGAACTCGTCCGCGTCCAGGCGCGTGCCCACGCTCGGCGAGTCCGCCACGAGCACGATCGCCGCTGCGACGTGGCCGGTCGAAGGCGCCGGCCCGAGCGGCGCTGCGCAATGTCGAAGGATGGAGGGGCGATTCGCCATGAGACATGAGGGTGCGATGCCTGGCGCGCCGACCGGCCCGGCCGGCGCGGCGTCGGCGCAGGGCCTGCCGCCACTGCCGCCGCT
>JBBIPS010000356.1:0-3469 GCA_037442725.1 Burkholderiales bacterium
CCCGCCCGCCCGACCGCGCCCCGTTGACTGCCGTGCGACTCCGACTGCACCCTGTGGCGCCAGCCCGCGGCTGGGCCTGGATCCGCGACGGCGTGCGCCTGTTCCGGCGCCGCCCGCTGCAGTTCACCGGCATGTTCGTCAGCTTCATGTTCGCGGTGCTGCTGCTGATGCTGGTGCCGCTGGTCGGCGGCGTGCTCGGCATGGCCACGCTGCCGCTGCTGACGCTGGGATTCATGATCGGCAGCCGCAGCGCACTCGCCGGTGGCGCGGTGCACGCGCTGCAACTGGTCGAAGGCCTGCGCACGCCCGAGCGGGCGCACCGGCGCGCGCTGCTGGTGCTGTGCGGCCTCTATGCGCTCGCCTCGACGGCCGTGATCACGCTGTCGGACTGGGTCGACGGCGGCACCTTCGAGCAGCTGCAGGTGGCGCTGGCCGGCGCCGGCGGAGCGCCGACGCAGGAGATCGACATGCTGCTCGCCGACCCGCGGCTGGCCGAGGGCATGCTCGTGCGTGCCGGGCTGGCCACGCTGTTGTCGGTGCCGTTCTGGTACGCGCCGGCGCTCGTCTTCTGGGGCGGCCAGGGCGCGGGGCAGGCGCTGTTCTCGAGCACGCTCGCGGTGTGGCGCGCGCGCGGCGCGTTCACCGTCTATGCGCTGGCCTGGGCCGGCCTGCTGGTCGGCGCCGCGCTGGTCGTCGTGCTGCTCATCGTCGCGCTCGGCGCGCGGCACCTGGTGGCCATGCTGACGCTGCCGATCGGACTCGTCGCCAGCGCCGTGTTCTACGTCTCGTTGTGGTTCAGCTTCAACGACAGCTTCGGCGCCGACGAGGCGTTGAGCATGCCGGCACCGCCGGGCGGGGCCTGAGCGCCGCCTGCGTCGCCCGCCCCGAGCCCCTCAGCCGCCCTTGAGCCGTTTGGCGAGCGCGGCGCCGGTGAGCAGTTCCAGCTGCGCCTCGAGCCGGATCACGCGGCCGGTCAGGTCTTCGATGCGCGCCTGCTGTGCCTTCATCGCCTCGGCCTGCCGCTGCACCTTGTCCTCGAGCTTGATCACCGAGGTCAGCGCACCCCAGATGCGCTCGGTGACTCCCATCACGCCGCCTTGCGCGACGACGGCCGCGCGGCCTCGTCTTCCATCGCCGTGATGCGCCGGTTGCTCGCCGCGATGAAGTCCAGGGCGTCGTCGATGGCCGCAGCGGCGCTCTCGGCGGCGCCCTTCGCGGCATCGGCGAGCGCCGCCAGCTCGGCGTCACCCTGGCTCGACCGGTACGCGATGGCGCCGCGCCGCATCAACTCCGACACGGGGATCGCCAGGCGCCTGGCCTTGGCGACGATGGTCCGCTTCTCCTGGCTTGTCGCCTGCACCACGATCCTTTGCCCTGCGGTTGCCATGCGATGCTCCATGCGGTCGACGATGTCGATGGACAGTATATGTACATCGCAGGCGGGCCTCAATCGCGGCGCCGGCGGTCGACGCCGCGGCGGCAACCCGACCTGCGCGCCGGCACCGGGCAAGCCGCCGGGATCAGGCTAGCGCAGGCCCTGGCGGCGCTGGGCTTCGCAGACGAACTCCTCGAGCTCGGGGTCGAGCGCATCGCGTGCCGTCATCATGCCGACGGCGCGCCCGCCCTCGACCACCGGCACGTGGCGGATGCCGCGCTCGTGCATCAGCGACAGCGCGTGGCCGAAGGTCCGGTCCGGGTCCACCGTGACCGGTTGCGGCGTCATCACCTGCTCGAGCAGCGTCGTGTGCGGGTCCCTGTCCTTGGCGATGACGCGCCACACCGCGTCGCGCTCGGTGAAGACGCCGACGACGACGTCGTTGTCGACCACCACCACGGCGCTGACCTTGTGGCGCGTCATCTGGCGCGCCGCTTCGTTGACGCTGGTCTTCGGTGTGGCGGTGAGCAGGCGCTCCTTGTGCATCACCTTGCGGATTCGCTGGCTGAACAACTTCTTCTCCCGATGCGCGTCGATGACGCGACCCTACACGCTGCGCCGCCGACGGCCTTGACTTCGCACAAACTGTGGCCGTATTGCGGCAGGGGAAATCCCGCGCCGACGCGCCCCGTGCAGGGCGCGCGGGGCGATCGAGGCGGACCGGGCGTGAACCGACGCACGCCCGGGGTGGTGCCGGGTCGGGGTGTGCGGCGCGCGGGGGTCGCACCGCCGCTGGCTCGACGACAGTCGTCGTGCGTCCCCCCGAGGGGGCAGACCGACCCGGGAGCGCCGGGTCCTCTGCTGGAAGGCAGTCAGCCGTGCAGCGCGTCGTACTTGGCCTGCAGTTCCTCGGGCGACTCGACGAAGTCGGGGTTCTGCTCGATGCAGTCGGCCGGGCAGACGAGCTTGCATTGAGGCTCGTCCTCGGCGCCGACGCACTCGGTGCAGCGCAGCGCGTCGATGACGTAGATCGGGTCGCCGACGCTGATCGCCTCGTTCGGGCAGACGGGTTTGCAGGCATCGCAGGCGGTGCAGTTTTCAGTGATGCGCAGGGCCATGGCAGGAATCTCCTGGAGGATTGAACATTGAATCGGATCGCGCGCGTGCGGCGCCGGGCCGGATCGCTTCAGGCCGCCGCGGTGGCCTCGAGTTCGGCGATCTTGGCATGGCGGAACGCGCCCCAGAGCGCGGCGCCGATCGCGCCGGCGTAGATCGAGTCCGGGTGCGCGCTGGCGCTGACCTTGACCTTCTCGTTGACCATCTCCTCCTGGATCGCCGCGAGCAGGCCGACATCGAGCGCGAGCCCGCCGGTGATCAGCACGGTGCCCTCCTTGACGCCGCTGACCTTGAGCAGCTTGACGACGCGCGAGGCCATCGACAGGTGGATGCCCTTGAGGATGTCGGGCGTCGAGATGCCGCGGCTGACCATGTTGATGACGTCGGTCTCGGCCAGCACGGCGCAGATCGAGCTCACCTTCTCGGGGTTGGTCGAGCTCTTGGACAGCGGGCCGATCTCCTCGATCGCCACGCCCAGATAGCGCGCGATGTTCTCGAGGAACTGGCCCGAGCCCGACGCGCACTGGCTCGTCATCTTGTAGCTGAGCACCTTGCCGCGCTCGTCGATCGAGATCGCGCGGCCGTTGAGCGCGCCGATGTCGACCACGGCGCGCGCCGTCGGCTCGAGAAAGACGCCGCCGCGCGCATGCGTGGTCATCGAGTAGAAGTGACCGGTGGCGAACTTGACGTTCTCGCCCTCGCCGGTGGTGGCGATGTAGTCGACATCGTCCTGGCCCAGCCCGGCCTCGGCCAGCATGTCCTGCATGCCGGTGCGCGCCAGCGCCATCGGGTCGCGCCGGCGCACGCGCTCGCAACGCTTGGCGAGCCACTCGTGCCGGTCGCCCTGGCTGCGGAACAACGCGGTCTTGACGGCGCCGGAGCCGATGTCGATACCGATCGTGATGGTCATGGTGATGTCCTTGGTTGGGCCGCGGCGTGCTCTCAGGCGCGCGCCTCGGCGGTCTTGCCTTCCTCGAC
>JBBIPS010000357.1:0-3445 GCA_037442725.1 Burkholderiales bacterium
CCGGGCCAGGGTCGGCGCCGGCCGAATCGGGGCCGACGCGCAGCCGGGCGCCGTCGAAGCCGATGATCGAGCCGCCGCCCGCGGCCACGGTGTGGATGCTCATCATCGGCGCGCGCACACGAACGCCGGCCACCGTGGTGTCGAAGGCGCGCTCGAACGCGCCGGCGAAGTGCGAGACGTCGGTCGAGGTGCCGCCCATGTCGAAGCCGATCACCCGGGCGTGCCCCGCCGCCTGCGCGGTGCGCACCATGCCGACGATGCCGCCGGCCGGGCCCGACAGGATCGCGTCCTTGCCCTGGAAGCGGTGCGCCTCGGCCAGCCCCCCCGAGCTCTGCATGAAGAACAGCCGCACGCCCGGCATCTGCTGCGCGACCTGGTCGACGTAGCGGCGCAGGATCGGCGACAGGTAGGCGTCGACCACCGTCGTGTCGCCGCGGCCGATGAACTTCATCAGCGGGCTGACCTGGTGCGAGACGCTGACCTGCGTGAAGCCGACCTCGCGCGCGATGCGCCCGGCGGCCTGCTCGTGCGCGCTGTAGCGCCAGCCGTGCATGAAGACGATCGCGCAGGCGCGGATGCCGGCGTCGTGCGCCGAGCCCAGGTCGGCGCGCAGCCGCGCCTCATCCAGCGGCGTGACCAGGTCGCCGTGCGCGCCGATGCGCTCGTCGGCCTCGACGACGCGCTCGTAGAGCAGCTCGGGCAGCACGATGTGGCGCTCGAACAGCCTGGGCCGAGCCTGCGTGGCGATGCGTAGCGCGTCGCGAAAACCACGCGTCGTGACGAGCAGCGTGCGCTCGCCCTTGCGTTCGAGCAACGCGTTGGTCGCCACCGTGGTGCCCATCTTCACGCACTCGACGCGCTCGGGCGTGATCGGCTCGCCCGGGGCCAGCCCGAGCAGCCGGCGCATGCCCTCGACCGCCGCGTCGGCGTACTGCTCGGGGTTCTCGCTCAGCAGCTTGGCGGTGACGAGCGCTCCGTCGGGCCGGCGCGCGACGAGGTCGGTGAAGGTGCCGCCACGGTCGATCCAGAACTGCCAGCGCGGCGTCGTCGTGTCTGTCATACGCTTCCAGGGTGGGGGTGGTCGGGGCGCGCCGGGCGGCGGCGCAGTGTCGGCGCGGCCGCGCCGGGCGGCGTTCCTGCCCGAGGTACGGAGTGATCCCCATGGCGGCGCGCCGCAATGCCGGTATTCTCGGGGACTGCCGAAACCACCGAGGAGTTCGAACATGAATGTCAGCCTCCTGGCCGCCGCCGCCCTGGCGGGGACCGCCGCCTTCGCACCGGGCGCCTTCGCCCAGGCCCGATGGGACCTGCCGGCGGGCTACCCGGCGTCCAACTTCCACACCGAGACGCTGACGCAGTTCGCCGCCGACGTCGACAAGGCCAGCGGCGGCAAGCTCAAGATCACGGTGCACGCCAACGGCTCGCTGTTCAAGGCGCCCGAGATCAAGCGCGCGGTGCAGGGCGGCCAGGTGCAGATCGGCGAGATCCTGCTCGCCAACTTCAGCAACGAGTGGCCGATCTACGCCGCCGACGGCCTGCCCTTCCTGGCCGACAGCTACGACGAGGCCGCCAAGCTGTACAAGGTGCAGAAGCCGCTGCTCGAGAAGAAGCTCGGCGAGCAGGGCATGCTGCTGCTGTACTCGGTGCCGTGGCCGCCGCAGGGCATCTATGCGAAGAAGCCGATCAACAGCGCGGCCGACCTCAAGGGCGTCAAGTGGCGCGCCTACAGCCCGGCCACCGCACGCATCGCCGAGCTGGTCGGCGCGCAACCGGTCACGGTGCAGGCCGCCGAGCTGTCGCAGGCGATGGCCACCGGCGTCGTCGAGAGCTACATGTCGTCGGGCGCGACCGGCTACGACACCAAGACCTACGAGCACATCAAGTACTGGGTCGACACCCAGGCCTGGCTGCCGAAGAACGCGGTGCTGGTCAACAAGGCGGCGTTCGACGCGCTGGACAAGCCGACCCAGGCCGCCGTGCTCAAGGCCGGCGCCGACGCCGAGGCGCGCGGCTGGGCGCTGTCGCGCGCCAAGAACTCCGAATACATCGAACTGCTCAGGAAGAACGGCATGACGATCGTGGCGCCGTCGCCCCAGCTCAAGGCCGACATGAAGAAGGTCGGCGACACGATGCTCGCGGAGTGGCTGGTCAAGGCCGGCCCCGAGGGCAAGGCGCTGGTCGACGCCTTCGGGCGCTGATCGAGCGCGGCGATCCACCGCGTGCGCCGCCTGCTCGACGCGCTCTACGACGGCGCCGCCGCGCTGGCGGCGCTGTGCATGGTCGGCCTGCTCACGATGGTGTTGTCGTCGATCCTCGGCCGGCAGTTGCACTTCAACCTGCCCGGCAGCGATGCCTATGCCGGCTATCTGATGGCCGGCGCGGGCTTCCTCGCGCTGGCGCATACCTTCAAGCGCGGCGAGCACATCCGCGTCACGCTGCTGCTGTCGGCGCTGCACGGCCGCGTGCGGCGCGGCTTCGAGCTGTGGGCGCTGGCGGTGGCGCTGGCGCTGGCCGTGCTGCTCGCGTTCTACAGCGTGCGGCTGGCGTGGCAGTCGCACGCCTACCACGACGTCTCGACCGCCAACGATGCCACGCCGCTGTGGCTGCCGCAGCTCGCGATGGCCGTCGGCACCGTCGTGCTCGCGGTGGCCTTCATCGACGAGTTCGTGCTCGAGCTGCGGCGCCGGCGCAGCCACGCCGGCGACGACCCGGCGCTGCACAACGAGTAGCGCGACCGATGAGCGACTTCGCCATCACCGGCCTGCTCGTGGCGGCGCTGTTCCTCATCCTCGGCAGCGGTGTCTGGATCGGACTGGCGCTGTCGGGGGTGGCCTGGATCGGCATGCAGCTGTTCAGCGCCCGGCCGGCCGGCGACGCGATGGCGGTGACGATCTGGGGCTCGTCGTCGAGCTGGACGCTGACCGCGCTGCCGCTGTTCATCTGGATGGGCGAGATCCTGTTCCGCACCCGGCTGTCCGAAGACATGTTCCGCGGCCTGGCGCCGTGGGTGCAGGCGCTGCCCGGGCGCCTGCTGCACACCAACGTCGTCGGCTGCGCGATCTTCGCCGCGGTGTCGGGGTCGTCGGCGGCGACCTGCGCGACGATCGGCAAGATGACGCTGCCCGAGCTGGCACGGCGCGGCTACCCGGACGACATCGCGATCGGCTCGCTCGCCGGCGCCGGCACGCTCGGACTGCTCATCCCGCCGTCGATCATCATGATCGTCTACGGCGTCAGCGCCGACGTCTCGATCGCCCAGCTCTTCATCGCCGGCGTGCTGCCGGGCCTGCTGCTGGCCGCACTTTTCTCGGGTTATCTGGTGCTGTGGGCGCTGGCCAACCCGGCGCGCGTGCCGCCGGCCGACGCGCCGCTCACCTGGCTGCAGAGATTGCACGAGTCGCGCCACCTGATCCCGGTGGTGCTGCTGATCGGCGCGGTGCTGGGC
>JBBIPS010000358.1:0-3418 GCA_037442725.1 Burkholderiales bacterium
GGGGCGCTCAGAACTCGTTGACGATCACGCCGGCGAGCTTGGCCGGGGTCTCGGCCAGGTTGCTGACGAGCTCGGCGAGGTGGCTGACGCGCGACTCGTCCTGGCGCGCGATCACGAGCGCGGCGCCGCAGCGGGCAGCGATGACGGCGCAGTCGCTGCCGTACCTGGCGGCCGGCGTGTCGACCACGACGTGGTCGAACTTGGCCAGCAGCTCTCGAATCAACAGTCCGAAGGCGGGTCGCTCGACGAGTTCGAGCGGATTGGGCGGCGTGATGCCCACCGGCAGCACGAACAGGCTGGGCACGCCGGCGACCTGCTGGATCACCTTGGACTCGGCCCGCCCGCTCAGGATGCCCGATAGGCCCGCGCTGTTGCCGATGCCGAACACCAGGTGCTGGCGTGGACCGCGCAGGTCGGCGTCGACCAGCAGCGTGCGCCCGCCGAGCTGCGCCAGCGTGACGGCCAGGTTGGCCGAGAAGAAGGTCTTGCCGTCGCCGCTGTCGGGGCTGACGACGGCGATGGCGCGGCGCTCCTGCCCCTCGTTGTACAGCCGCATCATGATCTGGCTGCGGATCGCGCGGAAGGCCTCGGCCTGCACCGAGAACGGCTGGTTCAGCGCCACCAGCTCGGGGCTGGCCTTGCGCTGCTCCTCGGGCGCATAGGGGTAGTGGAACTGCTGGCTGAGCGCGAACAGGACGTCGTCGGCGCTGGCGAAACCGAGCGCGATGGCGGCCTCGCCGAAGCGGATGCCCTTGTCGCGCTGATAGGCCAGGATGCGCTCGACCTGGTCGGCGCTGAGATGGCGCGTGTCGCTGATGATCGAGCCGATCGAGCGGTCGGCCACCGCGCTGGCGGCGCCGGCATCGGGCAGCGCCGACGCGGCGGGCGCTGCCGCGGCGTCGTGCAACGTGGAGTCCCTGAACTTGGCCATCATGCGTTCCTCGTCGGCGCGGGCAAGCCGATCACCCGCTGCTGCATCAGTGACAGGCGCCGGCCCGAGGCGAAGCGCCTGGCGCCCGGCGTGGGCAGGCTGCCCAGCACCGGCAGGCCGAGCGCGGTGACGACGTCTTCCGGGGCGCGGATGCGGCGGTCGGTCAGCTCCATCAGCAGCGCGACGCCGACCGCCAGCAGCAGGCCCAGGAAGACCGCCAGCGCGGTGTTCAGGATGATCCTGGGCGACGAGGGCTCGACCGACGGCGCGGCGGTGCTGAGCATGTTGGCGTAGCTCTGCGTGGTCTGGCTCTCGAGCGCGGTCTGCGTCAGGCGCGCCATCAACGCGTCGTAGGCGCGCTGGGCGTTCTCGACATCACGCTGCAGCACCTGGCCTTCGTCGCGCACCGCCTTCATGCGCAGCACGGTGGCGCGTTGCGCAGCGACTTCCTTGCGCACCTGGCTCTCGCGCTGGCGGTTGATGCTGCTGGTGACGCCGACGCCGCCGGTGACGCGGCGCGTCTCGGCCTCGATGCGGCTGCGCAGCTCGGCGATGTTGGCCCTGGCCTCGACCACCTGCGGATGCCGGTCGCCGAACTTGGCGTTCAACTCCTGCAGTCGCGCCTCGTTGCGCGTCAGGTCGACCTTCATGCTGCCGATGATGGGGTTGTTCAGCACCTCCTGCATGCGCTCGCCCGAGCTGCCCTGGGCCTGCGCCTGGCGGCTCATCGACTCGGCGGCGATGGCCTGCATCTGCACCAGTTGCGACGACAGCTCGTTGAGCCGCGCGGTCTCGACGTCCAGGCGCTCGTCGCTGGCGATGATGCCCTTGGCGCGCTGGAAGTTGGAGACCTTGGTCTGCGCGCGCTCGAGCGCGTCACGCGCGTCCTTGCTCTGCGCGATGAAGAAGGTGTTGAACTGCCTGGCCGGGTCGACCTTGAGCTCGAGCGTGGTGGCGATGTAGGCCTGGGCGAAGGCGTTGGCCAATGCGGCGGCAAAGCGCGGGTCGGCCGCCTTGTAGGCGATGCTCACGACGTTGCTCTCGCGCGAGGGCTTGACGTCGAGTTTCTTCTGCAGCAGGTCGACCAGCCACTGCTCGATGGTGCCCTGGCCCTCGGTGTCGGCCTGCCACTGCTCGCGGATCTGCGCACTCTGGGCGAGCTTGAGGTCGCGGATGACGCGCAGCGCGACGCGCTCGCTCTGGATGATGTCGACCTGCGTGGCCATGAAGCCGGGCATCGCCGCAGCGGGAAAGTTGAGCGCCGAGACCGGGTCGGGCTTGATGTCGATCACCACCGACGCGACTCCGGTGTACTGCTTCGGCAGCAGCAGGCTGACGACGACGGTGGTGGCGACCACCAGCGCGAACACCAGCAGCGCGATCCATTTGCGCGCCTTGACGATCGAGAGGAACTGGCCGAATGTCATCGCTGCGTCGTCCCAAGTGAGTGAGTGGGGGTCATGCGGGTGGTCTGGCTGCCGGTCGTCGGCCCGGCCATGCCGTCGCGAGTTGCCGCGACCCGGCCGCCAGCGTCCGCGCTGCGACGTCCGCGCCGCGCGGCCGTGTCGCGGCGCCGCACGCGATGCGCGCCTGGTCGAAATGCCCTGGGTCGCACAGCGTGCCCAAGCCGCGACGCCGCAGGCCGGACTTCAGGTCGGAAGCGCCGCGCCGGTCGTCGACCGACTCAGCCTCGGGCCGGCAGGCGGGCAAGGGTTCGATGATCCTGGCGTCATGGAGCAGGCTCGCCTGCATGGCGAACCGATCGGCGCAAGCCACTGCAAGCACGGGCGTCGATCCCGCCTGTCAGAACAGACTCTCGCGGACGTAGACGACATCACCGTCCTGCACCTTGTCGTCCATCACCGGCTGCACCACCTGGACCTTGCCGTCGGCGCCGGCCTTGCGATGCACGCGGATCCCCTTTTCGGTGCCGCGCTGGGTCAGGCCGCCGCCGCTGGCCAGCGCCTGCATCACGGTCATCCCGCGCTCGAGGCGCATCGCGCCGGGGCGCTGCACCTCGCCGTAGATGTAGACCAGCGGCTGGCGGTCGACCCAGACGGAGTCGCCGTTGAGGATCAGCAGATCCTTGTCCCTGCCGCCGGGAGCGAAGACGCTGGGCAGATCGACCTCGACGCGCATCGGCTGGCCATTGCGGGTGCCGGTGACGACGACCATGTCGGCGCCACTGGCGGCGGTGCCACCGGCCATCGCGAGCAGATCGGTCAGGCGCATGTCGGCGACCTCGATCGGATAGCGGCCTGGTCGATTCACCTGTCCGAGCACGCTGGCCTGGTTGCCACGCACCTGCAGCACGACGATGGTGACCTGCGGCTGCTTGACGAAGTTGCCGTTGCGCAGGCCATCGGCGATCTGCTTCTCGGCGGCAGTGACGGTCTGACCGCCGAGGCGGACGGTGCCGAGCAGCGGGTAACTGACGACGCCGGCCTCGGTGATGCGGGTCTCGAGCGTCAGGTCGGGGTTCTGGTA
>JBBIPS010000359.1:0-3414 GCA_037442725.1 Burkholderiales bacterium
CGATCCAGTGCAAGCGATCCGACATGTTTGAGCCGCATTCCCGCAACCGCCGCAAGCGCCGCCTCGCGGTCCTCGCGTGCCTCGCCTGGCTCGCGGCGGGCGCCGCAGCGGGGTCGACCACGTACATCGTCAGCGCCGGGGTGACGGTGCGCATCGCCAGCTTGTCGCGCGCGGCGCGATCGACACGCAGGCTGGTGGCCTGGATCTGGCGTTCGGCCTCGAGCCGCTGGTGCTCGCCGGCCAGGCGCAGCGCCTCGACCTCGGCGCGGTGCAGTTCGGCGAACAGGCGGCGCGAGTCGTAGGCGGTCTTGATCAGCGCCAGGCTGCTGGCGACCACGGCCAGCAGCAGCAGCAGGTTCAGTCGCGCCGTCATGCGCGAGCCCCCACCGGCGTGCGCTCGGCCACGCGCAGGATCGCAGAGCGCGCGCGCGGGTTGGCTGCGACCTCGCCGGCCGAGGGCCGGATGCGTCCGAGCGCGACCAGCCGCTTCGCAGCGGGCGGCGCGAACGGGACGCGCCGGTCGACCACGTCGCGGCTCTCACGCGCGATGAAGGTCTTGACGATGCGGTCCTCGAGCGAGTGGAAACTGATCACGGCCAGGCGTCCTGCGGGTGCGAGCCACTCGAGCGCGGCGGTCAGCCCCTGCTCGAGTTCCTCGAGCTCAGCGTTGACGTGAATCCGAAGAGCTTGAAACGTGCGCGTCGCAGGGTCCTGCCCCGGCTCGCGGGTCCGGACCGCACGAGCCACGACCTGGGCCAGCTCGGCTGTGGTTCGAACCGGCTGCCCGAGCGCGCGGCGAGCCACAAGCGCCTTTGCAATCGGAACAGCAAACCGTTCTTCTCCATAGTCACGGATCACCTCTGCGATGCGGCGCTCATCGGCGCGGGCCAGGAACTCCGCCGCCGTCTGGCCGCGGGTCGTGTCCATGCGCATGTCCAGCGGCGCGTCGTGGCGGAAGCTGAAACCGCGCGCCGGGTTGTCGATCTGCGGCGAGCTCACGCCCAGGTCCAGCAGCACACCCTGCCCCCGGTCGACGCCGCGCGCGGCCAGCGCCTCGCGCAGCGTGGCGAAGCTGGCGTGGATGATCGAGAAGCGCGCATCGTGCGCCGGCGCTGCGTCGCCCTCGGCCGCGGCAGCCACGGCCTCGGGGTCCTTGTCGAAGGCGAACACCCGCCCCCGCGGCGACACGCGTGCCAGCAGCGCGCGCGCATGGCCACCGCGGCCGAAGGTGCCGTCGACGTAGACCCCGTCCGGGTCCGTGACGACCGCATCGACCGCTTCGGCCAGGAGTACGGTGGTATGCGGCCATGCGTGGTCGGCGCACATCAGAAGACGAAATCACGGATCGCCACCGGCATCGGGCTGGCCATGACCTGGGCCTCGTGCGCCGCGTAGCGTGCCGCATCCCACAACTCGAGCCGCTGGCCCATGCCGAGCAGCAGCACGTCGCGCGCCAGTCCGGCCGCGGCACGCAGCTCGGGCGGCACCAGCACGCGTGCGGCGGAGTCCACGCCGAGATCGACGGCACTGCCGAGGAAGACCCGGCGCCAGCCGTCGGCCTCCATCGACAGCGTCAGCAGGCGCTCGCGGAACGCCTCCCAGGCCGGCCGCGGGAAGACCAGCAGGCAGCCGACCGGATGCTTGGTCAGCGTCAACTGGCCGTCGGTGAGGGCGACCAGCGCGTCGCGCTGGCGCGCCGGGACGGTGATCCGTCCCTTGCCGTCCAGCGTCAGCGCCGACGTCCCCTGAAACACGAATCCAGCCACGTTGCCCCACAAATTTCCACGAAGTTCCACTCTATCCGATAAATCGGCGGGGTTCAACGTCTGGCGCGAAAAAATCAATCAAATCAAGTACTTAGTAGCATCTCTTGAAGTCCATCCAAGGCAAAAGTAGTTTAAAAATATAGACTTGCAAGAACTTATGAAAGTCTTGGTTTAGAAAGCCCGCGACGCTCTCGTCGCATTCCGGCAGAGTCGGCTCGACGCCTGGCGCAGTCGCTGCGCGGGTCAGGTTCGCCGCATCAGGCGCCCGGCGCGGCACCGGACGCGCCGCGCTGCGAGGGCAGTGCGGGTTCGGTCGCCGGCTCGAGGATCAGTGATCCTCGATACGAACGGTGGTCGCCTCGGCCGGCGCACCGGTGTCGGGATCGAGCCAGTCGGCGATGCCGAGTTCGAGCTCGGCGTCGACCAGCGATTCGCCTTCCTCGGGGACGCCATCATCGGCGTCATCCATGTCGGCCAGCGCCGCTTCGAGCGTATCGAACGGGCCGAACTCCTGGCGCCCGTCGAGCGCGACCCAGTGGAAACCATCCGGGCGTCGGCTGACGCGCCGCAGACGATCATCGGCGAGATCCACGGTCGGGGCTGACTGCGCAGCGGCTGGCTTCGGCTCGACGAACTTCACGGCGATCTCCTCGGGACGGCCCGGGCATCCGGACCGCGACGACATCGAGTCTAGGGCTTGCGGGCCGCCCCTGTTCGATTCCACACGAACCTGGCCCGGCAGGCAAGCCGCGCCGCGCTCGAGCGCATGCGCCGCAACACCTGGCCACGCGTGTGCCGGCGCAGGAGCTTGCCTGCGCGCGCCCCCGGGGCTGCACGGTGCCCAGCCGCCACACGGCGGGGGCCGGCAGCCTCGGGAACGGCCCGGCGTTCGCGCGGGAGCCTGTCAGTTCGACTGCTTGATCAGCCGCCCGGAGGTGGCCTGGATCGGCCGCGCGTTCATCGGGTACAGGCGCGCGAAGACGTCGATCTGTTCGGCCGCGACCGGCACCGGCTGAGCCATCACCATCCACAGCACGCCCTGGCTGCACGGTGGCGTCGTCAGCGAGCCCATGTAGGTGTAGTAGCGGCGATCCTGCGGCAACAGACTGCCGGGGTCGAGCGTGGCGCGGGCCGACACCGCGGCCGCCTCGCCCTGCTCCAACGGCAGGTTATTCCATACCGCCTGCACGAGCGCATGCGCGCTGCCCCGCTCGAGCAGCACGGCGACGACGGCCAGGCGGCCCGCGACGTCGCGGTGCACCAGATGCACCACCATGTCGAACTGGCGGCCGTCGATGCGCTCCTCGGACGGACGGTGGAAGTGGAACTGCACCAGCTCGTAGCGCCGGCCCATGACCTCGATCGAGTTGCCGCTGCCGACGTTGACCTGCACCGTATGGCCGTTATCGAGCACGCTGAAGCTGCTGGCTCGGTAGTCGAACTGCACCGGTTCGAGGTCCACCCGCACGCCGCCGCGGATGTCGATCGGGCTCTGGCGCAGGCCGCTGCCGCAGGTGGCGAACTCGGGGCTCAGGCGCGCCCAGGCCTCGGGGCCGCCCGCGCCGTCGTAGGACCAGTGCACGGCGTGGCCGGCAGCGGCCTTGCCGGCGTGCGACGCGACGGCCACGCCTGCGCCGGCGCGCTCGTG
>JBBIPS010000360.1:0-3380 GCA_037442725.1 Burkholderiales bacterium
CCCAGACGTACCGCGACCCAGATCGCCAGTGCCAGCAGCGGCAAGGCGATGGCCATCGGCCACAGCATGCTGCGCATTACCGCCCACAGGATCGAGCCGCGCGAGGCGAGCTGCTCGCCGACGAAGACCTGCACGTCGCGCTCGGCGCCCTGCGCACCGAAGACGCGCCACGGCGCACCGTCGATGCGCAGCGTGTCGAAGCCTTGCGCGACGCCGGACATCGCCGCCGTCGGTGCGTTCTCCGAGCGCAGCACCAGCGCCCCTTGGTGCCAGACCTGGAACGCCACCTTGGGTGCGTAGCGGTGCAGCAGCGGCGCGTCGCGCGCCAGACCGTCGTCGTCGCCGTCGCCGCTGCGGCGGTCGCGCGCCACCAGCAGCGCGGCGGCCTGCGCCAGGTGGCTGTCGAGCAGCTCGTCGAGCTCCTTGCGCGCATCGTGCCAGGTCGCCAGCGCGCTGGCCATCCACAGCAGCAGCACGCCGCCGAGCACACCGGCGAGCAGCCGACCCTGCAGCGAGGTCGGCCAGATCCGGCGCCGGCGTGCTGCGTCCGGCGGCGTGACGGTCGCGGCCTGGCGCTGCTGCTCCGATGTCATGGTGCACCTGAATTGCGCGCCGCGGATCGGTCCTGCCGCCGGCGGCTCATCGTGCAGCGGCCTCGCGCGCGAGCAGGTAGCCCACGCCGCGCACGGTCTGGATCAGCCCGCTGCCGAGCTTGCGCCGCAGGTGGTGGATGTGCACCTCGACGGTGTTGCTCTCGACCTCGAGGCCCCAACGGTAGAGATGCTGCTCGAGCTGCTCGCGCGACAGCACGCGCCCGGCGTTGAGCATCAGCGCCTGCAGCAGGTCGAACTCGCGCGTCGACAGCGGCACCGGCACGCCGGCCCGGGTCACGCTGCGTGCGGCCGGATCGAGCTCGACGTCCTGCGCCTGCAGGCGCTCCTTCGGCTGGCCATGGGCGCGGCGCACCAGCGCGCGCAGCCGTGCCGCAACCTCGTTCAGGTCGACCGGCTTGACACAGTAGTCGTCGGCGCCCTGGTCGAGGCCGCGGATGCGGTCGGGCACGCCGTCGCGTGCGGTCAGCACCAGCACCGGCGTGTCGATGCCGGCACGCCGCGCCGCGGCCAGCACCTGCATGCCGTCCTGCCCGGGCAGTCCGAGGTCGAGCACCGCGGCAGCGTGCACGCCGGCGCGCAGTTCACGCTCGGCCGCCAGTCCGTCGCGCACCCAGTCGACCTGGAAGCCGAGCTGGCGCAGTCCGGCACGCAGGCCGTCGCCGAGCAGCGGATCGTCCTCGGCTAGCAGGATGCGCATCGGCGCGCGCTCAGTCGCGAGGCTTGACGGTGCCGTCGTGACCCGCATCGGCGCCGACCGCCGCCGCCGCGGGCGGGGCATGGGTCCACTCCAGGGCCCAGTAGCCGAGCACCGCCGCCAGCAGCAGCGCCGCCAGTCCGCGCCACGGTCGGCGGATCGCTTCCCCGGGGGCGGCGCGCTTGCGGCCGGTGATCATCGATCGCACCAGGTTCTCGTGCTGCAACCAGATGCCCAGCAGCACGCCGGCCACGTGCACCCCGGCCACCGCCATCATCAGCGACGCGGTGCCGTCGTGCAGTTGGGCCAGCCATTCGCCGCCGACCTCGTTGATCGCGGCCCACCCGGTGACGGCGATGACCAGCGTCAGCGCGAGCAGCGCGACGATCGCCAGCGCGCCGACCGGGTTGTGGCCGGCGCTTGCCTCCGGCTCGAGGCGGGCCATCGCGCGCAGGTGCTGCAGCACCGCGCGCGGGCCGCGCACGAAGTCGGTGAAGCGCGCATGACGCGTGCCGACCAGGCCCCACACCAGGCGGAACGCGACCAGCCCCGCCATCGTGTAGCCCAGCGTCACGTGCAGCAGGCGCCAGCGCTCGCTCTCGGCGCTGACCCAGGCGCCGGCGAAACACAGCACCAGCAGCCAGTGAAAGACGCGCACCGGAGCGTCCCAGATCAGGACCTGGACGGTCGGGGCGGTCGAGGAGGTTGTGGAGGGTTTCATGGTGCGGTGTCGTGCAGACTCTGAGGCGCCGTCCGGCTCGGCGCCCGGGCGCGGTGGCGGTGACGTCGTTGCGTGGGGCGCTCCTGCGTCACGTTACTTCGGAATGCGCACATCGTGCTCGTTGAAGCGGCCGTCGTTGGCCGCGGGGTGGCAGGCGCTGCAGTTGGCCGGGCCGTGCACGGCCGGCCGCTGCCAGACCGCAGCGGGCACCTCGCGGTGGTCGCGACCGAACCAGGCACTGCGGGTGATGCGGTCCCCGGGCGGTGCTTCACGCGCGCGCTTGCCGCTGCCGGCGTTGGCCTGCAGCCAGCGGCCGAGTTCAGCCTGCGTGGCCGCATCGAGCGAGGCGTCGGTGCCGAAATGGCGCGGCAGCCCGGCCATCAGCCGCTGCCACGAAGCCGCCGGCAGCAGCGCCGGCGCGTACGGCGTGTGGCAGGCGCCGCACTCCTGCTGGTACCTGGGCAGCAGCGGCGCGCGCGCGCCATGGTCTTCGGCGCGTGCCGCGCCGGCCAGGGCGAGCGCTGCACCGAGCAGGCAAGCGGCGGCGATTTTCGATGGTTTCATTTGCATCAGATCCGTCCTCGAGTCGGGGTGGGGTCGCGCGGTCGCGTCGCTGCGGCTTCAACGCCGGCCGCGGCGGCGGGGCGAACGTGGCCGTCAGCCGCGCAACGTCAGCAGCCAGGCCAGCGCATCGGCCTTCTCGGCGGCAGTGCATTCGCGGCCCACCACGTCATTGCAGTTGCGGCGGAACCACTTCTCGGTCTTAGTCGCATCGGTGAAACGCTGCGGGTTGAAAGCCGGCGCCATCGCGCCGATCGGCTTGCCGGTGCTGGCGTGCTTGCCGGCCTGCGTCGGCACCGCGCCGTGGCAGGACGAGCAGCTCCATTCGCGGCCGTGCTTGCCGGTGAAGAACTGCTGGCCGCGCGCCGGCTGTGCGGCCGCGCCGGCCTGCGCGCTGTAGGCGGCAAGTTGCTCGGCCGGCGTGACGGCCTGCGCCAGCGTCGCGGCGGCCACGAGGCAGACGGCCAGCAGCGGGCGGTGCAAAGTACCTGAACGGTTCATCATCATGGCGCTCCTTCGATGACCGTCATGTTGGACGCCGAGAATTAACGGAGTCTTAAGTCTCGACAGCCCCTCAGCCGCCTGCCAGCGCGCGACGGTACTGCAGCGCCTCGGCCAGGTGGACGACCGCGATGCGCTCGGCGCCGGCCAGGTCGGCGACGCTGCGCGCCACCTTGAGGGCCCGGTGCATGCCGCGGCCGGACCAGCCCAGCCGCGTGGCCGCGAGTTGCAGGAAGCGCGCTGCGGCAGCGTCGAGGGCGCAGACCGCGTCGAGCTGCGCGACCTCGAG
>JBBIPS010000361.1:0-3361 GCA_037442725.1 Burkholderiales bacterium
CTCGCCGGGTTCCAGCTCACCCAGGTCAAGCTCGGCGAGATGGCGCTGGCGATCGACGCGGCAGCGCTGCTGGTCTACCGCGCCGCGTGGACCAAGGACACGCTGGGCGCCCGCGTCACGCGCGAAACGTCGATGGCCAAGCTGTTCGCGACCGAGTCGGCGCAGCAGGTGATCGACGCCGCGGTGCAGGTCTTCGGCGGCACCGGCGTCGTCCGCGGCACCACCGTCGAGCGGCTGTACCGCGAGATCCGCGCGCTGCGCATCTACGAGGGCGCGAGCGAGGTGCTCAAGCTGATCATCGGCGGCATCGCGCTCGAGGCCTCGACCGCCGATGCCGGTGGCGGGTCATGAGCGGATCGCGGCGGCCACCTGCGCGTCGTCGCGCCGCGCCGTGCTGCTTGGCTTGCGTCGGTTCCTGGCCCCACGAGCGGGAACCTCTTTTTCGTCAACCTTGAAGATCGGAGACAAAGATGACCATTCGTCGCTCGTTCCTTCTCATCGCCAGTGCAGTGCTCGGGCTGGCGGCCACCAGCCCGGCGTCGGCGCAGCAGGTCACGCTGAAGGTGCACCACTTCCTGCCCGGGACGTCGAACGTGCACAACAACATCATCCGGGCCTGGTGCGACAAGATCGCCAAGGAGTCCGGCGATCGGCTGAAGTGCCAGATCTATCCGGCGATGCAGCTCGGCGGCACACCCGCGCAACTGTTCGACCAGGCGCGCGACGGGGTGGCCGACATCGTCTGGACCATCCCGACCTACTCGGCGGGACGCTTCATCAAGTCGGAGGTCTTCGAGCTGCCGTTCTTCACGCGCAGCGCCAAGGGCTCGAGCCAGGCCTACTGGAGCTTCGTCCAGAAACACGCGCTCGATGAGTATCAGGGCGTGCGGCCGATCTTCCTGCACACCAACGACGGCTCGGCGCTGCACCTGACCAGCGCCAAGGGCGTGCACACGCTCGAAGACCTGAAGGGCCTGAAGATCCGCGCCGCCACCCGGCTGAATGCGCGCCTGCTCACCGCGCTGGGCGCCACGCCGGTGCAGATGCCGCTGCCGTCGGTGCCCGAGGCGATGGCCAAGGGCGTGATCGATGGCGCGATGGTCCCCTGGGAGGGGGTGCCGGCGGCCAAGCTGCAGGAGATCTCGAAGAGCCACGTCGACGCACCGCACGGCCAGCCGAAGTTCGCGAACTCGATCTTCGCGTTCGTGATGAACCAGGCACGGTACGACAGCCTGGCACCCGAGTTGAAGAAGGTCATCGACGCCAACAGCGGCCTGACCGTTTCGGCCTGGGCCGGCGAGAAAGGCTTCGACTCGGTGGTCAGCGCGAATCACAAGCTGGCCAGCGACCGCGGCAACGCGCTGATCACGCTGACCGAAGCCGAGTACCCACGCTGGGTCAAGGCCGCCGCCAACGTCGACGACGACTGGGTCAAGGAGGTCGGTGCCAAGGGCGGCAACGGCCGCGCGCTGCTCGACGACGCGCGTGCGCTGATTCGACAATACGACCATTGACGTCGCTGCCGCCAGGGACGCGAGCGAGCGCGCCGGCACACAGAGTCGAATCGCCCCGGCAACGCAAAACGGCCCGCAACGGGCCGTTTTCATCGGTGGAGGCGCGATCCGGAGTCGAACCGGACTGGACGGATTTGCAATCCGTTGCATAACCGCTTTGCTATCGCGCCGGATTCGTCGCAGGGCCAAAGGTCGGCCGGTTCTGACAAGAAAGGGAAGCCTCGGGCTTCCCTTTCTTGAGACTGGAGCGGGAGAAGAGTCTCGAACTCTCGACCTCAACCTTGGCAAGGTTGCGCTCTACCAACTGAGCTACTCCCGCACATCCCGCGATGTGGTCGCCTCGAGTTGCCTGTTCAGCGAAGGTGAAATTCTATCCTCAATTTCGACACGCCCACAACACGACTCGGCGGCCCATTCAATGCGCCAGCGCCTCGGGTGCAGCCGTGCCCGCCGCGACTTCAGGCTTGGGCGCATCGGGTTTGCCCAACGGGTCGTCCTCGGGCAGTGACGCCGGCATGCGCTCGAGCGCAATCTCGAGCACGCGCTCGATCCAGCGCACCGGAACGATCTCGAGGCTGTTCTTCACGTTCTCGGGAATGTCCTGCAGGTCCTTGACGTTGTCCTCGGGGATCAGCACGGTCTTGATGCCGCCGCGGTGCGCCGCGAGCAGCTTCTCCTTGAGGCCACCGATGGCAGTGACTTCACCGCGCAGCGTGATCTCGCCGGTCATCGCAAGGTCGGCGCGCACCGGGATGCCGGTCAACGCCGAGACGAACGCGGTGGTCATCGCGGCGCCAGCGCTCGGGCCGTCCTTGGGCGTGGCGCCGTCGGGAACGTGGATGTGGATGTCGCGCTTCTCGAGCATCTCGTCCCTGACGCCGAGGCGGCGTGATCGGCTGCGCACCACCGAACGTGCGGCCTCCACCGACTCCTTCATCACGTCGCCGAGCGAACCGGTGCGGATGATGTGGCCCTTGCCGGGCATCACCGCAGCCTCGATCGTCAGCAGGTCGCCACCGACCTCGGTCCACGCCAGGCCGACGACCTGCCCGACCTGGTTCTTCTTCTCGGCGCGACCGAAATCGAACTTGCGCACGCCGAGGTAGTCGTTGAGGTTGTCCTCGGTGACCACCACCTTGACGGCGGCCGGATCGAGCTGGACCGCCTTGACGACCTTGCGGCAGATCTTGGAGATCTCGCGCTCGAGCGAACGCACGCCCGCCTCGCGCGTGTAGTAGCGGATGATGCCGCGGATCGCCGACTCGGTGACTTCCACCTCGTCGTCCTTGACGCCGTTGTTCTTCTTCTGCTTGGGGCAAAGGTAGCGCTGCGCGATGCTGACCTTCTCGTCCTCGGTGTAGCCAGACAGCCGGATCACCTCCATGCGGTCGAGCAGCGCGGGCGGGATGTTCATCGAGTTCGACGTCGCGACGAACATCACGTCGGAGAGGTCGAAATCGACCTCGACATAGTGGTCGCTGAAGGTGTGGTTCTGCTCGGGGTCGAGCACCTCGAGCAGCGCCGATGACGGGTCGCCACGGAAGTCCATGCCCAGCTTGTCGATCTCGTCGAGCAGGAACAGCGGGTTGCGCACTCCGACCTTGGTCAGGCTCTGCAGCACCTTGCCCGGCATCGAGCCGATGTAGGTACGACGGTGGCCGCGGATCTCGGCTTCGTCGCGCATGCCGCCCAACGCCATGCGGATGAACTTGCGCCCGGTGGCACGCGCCACGCTCTGGCCGAGCGAGGTCTTGCCCACGCCCGGGGGGCCGACCAGGCAAAGGATCGGCGCCTTGAGCCTTTCGACGCGCTGCTGCACGGCGAGGTACTCGAGGATTCGTTCCTTG
>JBBIPS010000362.1:0-3361 GCA_037442725.1 Burkholderiales bacterium
GCGTCGGTGTCGACGGCGAGCGTTCCCGCGGCCAGCGTCAACGCGTCGGCGTCGCCGATCTGCAGCGCCAGCGCTTCGGCGCAGAACAGCGCGCGCAGCGGCGCCGCGCAGCGCCACTCGACATCGGGTTGAGCGCGCTGCATCGTCGCTGCGCCCGCGCCGTGGCGCAGCATCAGGTTGAGGTCGCGCGTCGCGCCGCGCAACAGCCGGCAGCCCGGCGCCAGTTCACCGTCGAAACGCAGCGGCGCGCTGGCGCCGTCGAGCAGGCGCTCGTCGCCGGCGAAGCGCAGCGCGACCCCGGCACCGTCGACCACGGCGAACCAGCGCTCGACGCCGGGGTAGGGCGAGAACGGCCCGTCGCGCTCGATCGCGGCGACGCTGATGCGCAGTTGCCAGTCGGCCGCACCGGCAGGCCAGGTGAACAGCTCGCGCGTGGCGCCGCCGCCGTTGCGCCAGCGCTGCGGCGCCACGCTCGCCAGCGGGATCAGTTGCAGGCCCGGGCGCGGGTCTCGGCGCGCGCTCACGGCTCGAACCGCCCCTGCAGCAGGTAGCGCGACCCCGGGTGCACCAGCCGCGCCAGCGTGATCGGCACGCCGCGGCTCTCGGTGCGGCGCACGATCACCAGGCACGGCGCGCCCCTGCGGATGCCGAGCAGCCGCGCCTCTTCGGCGCTGGGCAGCGCGGCCTCGATCGAGTACTGCGCCTGCCACAGCGGCGCGACCTGCAGCAGGTAGTGCGTCGGCGTGGTCTGCGTGAAGTCGACGCCGAGGTAGTCCGGCGCACACGCCGGGTTGACGTAGCGATCCTCGCACTGGATCGGCGCTCCGTCGTCGAAGTGCACGATCAGCGTGTGGAAGACGGCGCCGCCCGGCTCGAGGCCCAACCTCTCGGCCAGCGCGGCCGGCGCGCGCTCGCGGCGTGCCAGGTGGACGATGGCATGGTGGCGGTGGCCGCGCGCGGTGATTTCATCGTGCAGGTCGCGGATCGTCAGCGTCGAGGCCACGCGCTGCAGCGGTGCGGCAAAGGTGCCCACGCCCTGCACGCGGTCGACCAGGCCCTCGGACTGCAACTCGCGCAGCGCGCGGTTGACTGTCATGCGGCTGACCTTGAACTGCGCCAGCAGCGTGGCCTCGGAGGGCATGCGCGCCCCGGGCGGGAAGCGCCCGCGCGCCAGTTCCGACTTCAGGTGCTGCTTGACGCGGGCATACGGTGACAGCGGCGGGGTGCGGGCCGGCGCGCGGGCTGCGGCGTGGGTCGATGGCGGCAGGCGCGACATGGTCGGGGCCGATCCTACTTGCACAAGCTTGTCTAGACAAGTAGAGTGCGCCCTGTCGTGCCCGCGTTCGGGACCGCTGCAGGAGCCTGCCATGACCGATCTCTCCGCCGTCCGCCACATCGCCCGGCCGCACCCGGTGCAGGCGCCCACCGGGACGCAACTGCATTGCCGCAACTGGCTCATCGAGGCGCCGTACCGCATGCTCCAGAACAACCTCGACCCGGCGGTGGCCGAGAACCCCGACGCGCTGGTGGTCTACGGCGGCATCGGCCGGGCGGCGCGCAACTGGGACTGCTTCGAGCAGATCCTCGACAGCCTGCGCCGGCTCGGCGAGGACGAGACGCTGCTGGTGCAGAGCGGCAAGCCGGTGGGGGTGTTCCGCACCCAGGTCGACGCGCCGCGCGTGCTGATCGCCAACTCCAACCTGGTGCCCCGGTGGGCGACCTGGGAGCACTTCAACGAGCTCGACCGCAAGGGCCTGATGATGTACGGCCAGATGACGGCCGGGAGCTGGATCTACATCGGCAGCCAGGGCATCGTGCAGGGCACCTACGAGACCTTCGCCGAAGCCGCGCGGCAGCACTACGGCGGCGATCTCAAGGGTCGCTGGATCCTCACCGCCGGCCTGGGCGGCATGGGCGGCGCGCAGCCGCTGGCGGCAAGCTTCGCCGGCGCCTGCTCGCTCGTCATCGAGTGCCAGCAGGGCCGCATCGACTTCCGGCTGCGCTCGCGCTACCTCGACGAGCAGGCCACCGACCTCGACGACGCGCTGGCGCGCATCCGCCGCTACACCGCCGCCGGCCGCGCCGTGTCGATCGGGCTGCTCGGCAACGCCGCCGAGTTGATGCCCGAGCTGGTGCGGCGCGCCAGGCTGGCCCCGGACGCCGGTGGCATCAGGCCCGACCTGGTGACCGACCAGACCTCGGCGCACGACCTCGTCAACGGCTACCTGCCGCCGGGCTGGAGCGTCGGGCGCTGGCACGCCGCACAGGCTGACCCGGCGCAGCACGCCGCGCTGCGCGAGGCCGCCGCGCAGGGTTGCGCGGTGCATGTGCGCGCGATGCTCGACTTCCTCGCCATGGGCGTGCCGACGGTCGACTACGGCAACAACATCCGCCAGGCGGCGTTCGACGCCGGCGTCGCCAACGCGTTCGACTTTCCCGGCTTCGTCCCGGCCTACATCCGGCCGCTGTTCTGTCGCGGCAAGGGGCCGTTCCGCTGGGTCGCGCTCTCGGGCGACCCCGAGGACATCCACAAGACCGATGCCAGGATGAAGGAGCTGTTCCCCGCCGACGCGCACCTGCACCGCTGGCTCGACATGGCGCACGAGCGCATCGCCTTCCAGGGCCTGCCCGCGCGCATCTGCTGGATCGGCCTGGGCGAGCGGCACCGCGCCGGGCTGGCGTTCAACGAGATGGTCAGCTCGGGCGAGCTGAAGGCGCCGATCGTGATCGGGCGACCACCTCGACGCGCCGGCTCGGTGGCGTCGCCGAATCGCGAGACCGAGCGCATGCGCGATGGGTCGGATGCCGTCTCCGACTGGCCGATGCTCAACGCCCTGCTCAGCACCGCCGGCGGCGCCACCTGGGTCAGCCTGCACCACGGCGGCGGCGTCGGCATGGGCTACTCGCAGCACGCCGGGCTGGTGGTCGTCTGCGACGGCACCGACGCCGCGGCCCGGCGCATCGAGCGCGTGCTGTGGAACGACCCGGCCAGCGGCGTGATGCGCCATGCGGACGCCGGCTACGCCGACGCGATCGCCTGCGCGCGCGAGCAGCATCTGAACCTGCCGATGATCGGACTCTGAGCCTTGGCGCCGCACCCGCCGAAGAAACCTCGACAGTTGCTGCCGCTGGCGCTGCGCCCCGGCGCGCTGACGCTGGATGCGGTGCAGGCCATCCATCGCGGCGGCGTGGCGCTCACGCTCGACGCGACGGCGTGGCCTGCGGTGCAGGCCAGCGCCGCGGTGGTGACGCGCGCGGCGGCCGGCCCGGCGCCGATCTACGGCGTCAACACCGGCTTCGGCAAGCTGGCCAACCAGCGCATCAGCGCGGCCGACCTGGCGCAGTTGCAACTCAACCTGAT